>SLAN01000289.1 GCA_007126865.1 Spirochaetales bacterium
CCCTGCTCCTCGTGAGCGAGTGCACCCGGACGGACGGCAACCGGTTCGTCGGCGTCGCGTCGCCGATTCCGTTCGAGGTCATAGAAACACGCTGTCAGGTGGCTGTCGACCCACCCATCGCCGCTTCCGTCGCCGTCGGTCGCGTCCCCGGAACGCACGACGCCGGAGCGGTCTCCGCCGCCGACATCGTAGAGCGCCGGGCGCTCGCTCTCGCATCGCTCGAACGCCCACGGACAGCGATCCGCGAACGGACACTGCGTGGGTGGAGAGAAGAGACTCGGCGGCGCGCCGGCGATATTCACCAGTCGCTCTTCGGTCTTACTGAGCTTCGGAAGGGCACCGAGCAACCCGATCGTATACGGGTGCCTCGGGTGAGCGTAAACCTGCTCTACCTCACCGTACTCGACGACCGTCCCGCCGTACATAACCATGAGCCGGTCGGCCAGTCCCGCGACGACACCCAGATCGTGCGAGATCCAGATGACCGAAATCGACAGCTCCTTGCTCAGTCGGTTCGTAAGGTCGGCGATCTGTGCCTGAACGGTGACGTCGAGCGCCGTAGTCGGCTCGTCGGCGATGAGAATATCGGGGTTACACGCGATCGCAATCGCAATCATCACCCGCTGCCGCATTCCGCCGGAGAACTGGTGAGGGTAGTTGTCGTAGCGCTGCTTTGCAGCCGGTATACCGACGTGCTCGAGGAGCTCGATCGCACGGGTTTTCGCCGCCGAGCCCTGCAATTCGGTGTGCTTGCGCACCGATTCGGCGATCTGAGCGCCAACGCTCATAAGCGGATTCAGTGAGCTCATCGGATCCTGGAAGATAAACCCGATCCGGTTGCCCCGCAGACGCGACAGCTGCCGTCGCGAAAGCGAGAGCAGATCGACATCGCCTTCGCTCGTGATGAACCTGGCGGAGCCGGAGGTAATCTTCCCCGGCGGCTCGGCGATAAGCCGAACGAGTGACATCATCGAGACACTCTTTCCGCTCCCACTCTCGCCGACGATCCCGAGGGTCTCGCCGCGCTTGAGATCGAAAGAGACATTGTTCACCGCGTGCACCGTTCCGTCGATGCTGTCGAACTGCACCGAAAGATCCCGCACCTGAAGTACCGTTTCGCCGTTCACTATGCGCTCCTTCTCATCTTGGGATCGAGCACATCACGCAGCCAATCGCCGAGCAGGTTCATACCGAGCGAAGTGAACACAATTGCCAGTCCCGGGAAGGCCGCTATCCACGGCGAAAACTGAATATACTGCCGGCCGGCGGCCAGCATGTTCCCCCAGCTCGGCACCCCCGGCGGGACGCTCAACCCGAGGAATCCGAGGCCGGCTTCGTAGAAGATCATCCCCGACATCTCGAACGTTGCCACGGTAAGCAGAGGACCGATGAGGTTCGGAAGTATGTGCTGGAAGATGATGCGGCCCGGGCGCGCGCCGATGCTTGTCGCCGATTCGACGTAGCCGGACTTGCGGATGCGCAGAACCTCCCCGCGGGTTATCCGCACGAACAGCGGGGCATTGGTGAGCCCGAAAATCATAATGACGTTGAAGAGGCTCCGACCGAGAACCGCCGCTACGACGACGACCAGCAACAGGTACGGGATAGCCAGAAAGAGGTTCGCTATCCCCATAATGATGTTGTCGGTCCTGCCGCCCACGTATCCGGCAACGAGGCCCAATATCATCCCCAGACTCATCGAGATGAGAACGCCGAAGAACCCGACGGTCAACGATACGCGCGAACCGTAGATGATGCGGCTGAGCATATCGCGGCCGAGGTTGTCGGTTCCCAGCGGATGCTCCCAGTCGCCCCCGGCCTGCCATGCCGGGACCTGGCGGCTGATACGGAGGTTCTGTTGTAGAGGATGGTGCGGTGCGATGTACGGGGCAAAGATCGCCGAGAAGAGCACAATCCCGAAAAGCAGTACTCCGACGACACCGGCTTTGTCGCGAAAAACCACGCGGAGCGCGCGTTGGAACGGAGAGCGCACATTCTCCTGGTCGAGAGCGTCAATCCTCATAGCGAATCCTCGGATCGATAAGTGCGTAGGCAACATCGGTGAGCAGATTCAGCACCACAACGAAACCGGCGCTGAATACCGCGATCGCCTGTACCAACGGGAAATCGCGCGCCTGCACCGCTTCGTTAATCATGCGCCCAATTCCGGGCCACGAGAAAATCGACTCGATATATATCGAGCCGCCGAGCATGTATCCGAACTGCACGCCGACGATACTCACGAGCGTAATCGAGACGTTCCGGAAGACGTGCCGGCCGAGGACCGCGCGCTCTTCGATACCCTTACTGTAGGCGGTGCGGATGTAGTCCTCGCCGCGGACCTCGAGCGTCGCCGAACGAACGAGGCGTACGAACTGCCCGAGCGGGAAGAAACCGAGCGCCACGGCCGGCAACACGATCGAGATCGGTCCGGACCGGCCGAAGCTCGGAAACCACCCCAAATCGACGGCGAAAACGACGATCAACATGAGCGCAAGCCAGAAATTCGGTACGGTCTGGCCGAGCAATCCGAACCCCCGAGCGAGCGTGTCCCAGATCGAGCCGGGTCGCGATCCACCGAATACGCCTAACGGAATCGCAAAGAGAAGCGCAAACCCCATTGCCGCGAGCGTCAGCTCGATCGTTGCCGGGACACGCTGGATTACCAGCGACATCGCCGGCGCGCGATAGTGCAGCGATCGGCCGAAGTCACCGCGCGCGGCGCCGCCCATGTATCGGGTGAACTGGACGATCAATGGGTCGTTGAATCCCATCGCCTCGCGCATCGCTTCGACGCGCTCCGGCGACGCGTCCCGCGGCGTCATGACGCGGGCCGGATCGCCGGTAAGCCGTACCATGAAAAATGTGATTACGAGAACGCCGACCATCAGAAGAGCCGACTGAATCAGCCTCGAAAAGAGGTAGCGCTGCATGGTTCCTCCTTAAGACCGCACGCCCGATAAGCCCGGCTCCCCCGGGAACGAGGGAGCCGGAACAGCTGCGAATCGAGCGCACCTATTCGAGATAGGTGTACATAAGGAAGTAGTCCTCGGCAGCGCGCGGATTGTAGTCGCGCACATTGTCCCGCGTGGCCTCGAAGGTCTCGGGCACGTAGAGATAGATGAACGGCGGATTCTCGAACATATAGTTGTGCAGCTCGGTGTAGAGCTGCGCCCGTCGCTCCTGATCGACCGTTCGACCTATTTCGTCCATGTACTCGGTGATGGTTTCCTCCTGCCAGGCGGAGAAACTCGCGTCCCAGCCGTCGAGGGCGCCGCGCAGGCGGGGAAGCGCCTCACCGGAACGCTCCGACCAGCTGTCCCCGAAGAGGGGTGGCAGGGCTTTCTCGGCCTCGAGGTCCCAGTAGCGGCCCGATTCCATGAACTCGAGGTCGGTCTCTATGCCGACATCGCGGAGGTAACCCTGCACCGCCTCGGCGACCTGCTCGAAGTTCGTGTACGCCCCGGTCGGAGCGGCGAAGCCGATCTCGAATCCGTCGGGGTAGCCGGCTTCGGCCAGCAGCTCTCGCGCTCGATCCGGATCGTACGGATACGGCTCGATGCTGTGGTCGTAGCCGAGGTTACCCGTGGTCATGAGCCCGGTAGCAAGCTCGGCGTATCCGCCGAAAAGACTGTCTACGATCGCCTGGCGGTCGACCGCGTAGTTCATGGCCTGTCGGACGCGTACATCCTCGGTCGGTTCACCGACCCCCGTGGTCAGATTATTGAACGCGATGTAGAAGACGCGGTCGATCGGATAGGTGACGACATTCACTCCGTCGACATCCTCGAGCGCCTCCGCCTGCTCGAAGCTCAGGCGGTTCACGATATCGACCTCGCCGGTCTGGATCGCCGCCATCCGGGTGGAAGCCTCGGGAATCGGAACATAGATTACCTCGTCGACCCGCGGAAGCCCCTCGCGCCAGTAGTTTTCGTTGGCTTCCAGGACGACACGATCCTCACGAACCCATTCGACGAACTTGAACGGACCGGTACCGACCGGCGCCTCGCCGAACGCGTCGTCACCCACCTCTTCGGTGTACTGAGGCGGAACCATGTTCCAGTGCTGAGCCATTATCCCGAGAAGCAGCGCGTCCGGTTCCTCGGTACTGATCTCCACGGTGTACTCGTCGATTACGCGGGCATCATCCGCACGCGCCCAACGATCGCTCCACTCGAGCTCGGGGCGCTGCCCCCTCTCCCACGAGTATACAACCGCCTCGGCATTGAACGGCTCGCCGTTGTGGAACTCGACATCCTCCCGCAGGTAGAACGTGTAGGTCCTTCCGTCGTCGGAAATATCCCAGTCGCGCGCGAGCGCGGGCTCGACCTCACCCGTTTCCGTCTGGAAAACCAGGCTGTCGAACATCTGCCAGGCGACGTTCTGGGCATTACGTTCGGCAGCGATCGATGCATCGATCGAGTTCGGGAAGGTCGGCACAGCTACCCGAAGGGTCTGTTCCGGCTCAACCGCTTCCTCGGCGGCGCCACCGCCGAATGCCGCGAACGCGACAAGCGACATCATAACAAGAAGGCATAGTGCTTTCTTCATAACCTCTCCTTTTGCTGAAAAAGGCTTTCTTCGATGTAGTTGCAGTGACGTACCGTCTCCACAACCACCCTCTCTTTGCCACAGCTGTTAAAACATGGGATTTCGCGACGTGCCGCACCGGTGGGGCGGTCGGCCATCTCGCATGGGCGACTCGGTCGGTCGCCCGGTATAGTAGCTGCTCTATTCTCACGTGTCCCGACATTCGGAACTCCAACTATCGCTGAGCAGTCAACCGTACTCTGCCCGCACGATGTGTCCCATTTGTCAGTATTCTGTTAAATTAAGGTTAAGTTGTCCAGCTGCAAAGTGCAGTAATTATTTGCTCGATTGTTTGTGCGATACTTGTTGCTCTATGCGCGAAGATTGAAGGAGCCGGCACATGATCCAGGGGGGGACCTCGAACGACTGCGAACGTGATTCCGAGAGTGCTGCGATCGAGTTTCGGGGGAGATCGATCGGTGCGATACTCTTCGACAAGGATGGTACGCTGTTCGACTTCCGCAAGACGTGGTTGCCGATCTTGCTGAACGGCGCCGGCGAGATCGCCGGCGGCGACGAAATGCTCGCAAAAGAGCTCGTTATTGCCGCCGGTTACGACCCCGACACCGATCGCTTCACCGCCGACGGACCGATCGCCGCCGGGAACCCGACCGATGTCGCATCGGCGTGGCGGGCGGTCCTCCTGCGTAACGGGAAGCCGGCGCCGTCGGAGCAGACGTTCGCCGGTGCAATGGATCGGGCGAGCAGGAGTCGGGGCGTGGCTACCTCCGTTCCGGTTACCGACCTGCGGCCGCTATTCACGCGGCTGCAGAATGCAGGTCTCGTACTGGGCCTGGCTACGAGCGATAGCGAGGAGTCGGCACGTGCCTCGCTGGCGCGCGAGCGAATAGACGACCTGGTACACTTCGTTGCAGGCTACGACAGCGGCATCGGTCCCAAACCGGACCCGGAGGTGGTTCACGCGTTCGCACGATCGGCGAACAGCGACGCCTCGGCGGTCCTGGTAGCCGGCGACACGTGGCACGATATCTCCATGGCTCGCGAAGCGGGAGCACTGTCGGTCGCGGTCCTCACCGGAGCGGTATCGCGTGAGGAGCTCGTACCGTATGCGGATATCGTCGTTGACAGTATTGCGGATTTGCCCGAGTTGCTCGGCATAGCGAGATAGGCAGCTACCGAAAGATCGATCGGGCGCTGCTCAGTACGCCATGCCTCCCTGGAAGAGTACCGATCGCGTACGCTGAGGCGGCTCGCCGTCGGAACGCTCGCCGAACGGCATACGAACGATGCTGTAGTCGGTCTGCAACTGCAGAAACAGTGCCACCGAATCGGTTATGTAGTAGCTCACTCCGCCGATCGCACCGACCCCGAGCGAAAAGTCGGTGTTGCCCTCGCTTCCGAGTCGGTACGACTCGAGCGCACCGCTTACCCCGGCACCGAAGTGGAAACCGGCCCCGGCCCATTCGGACTGGTAGCGCACACCGACCAACGTATCGCCGAACACAGCTCCATCGCTGAGCGCCTCGTCGGCCAACTCCATGAGCCCCGTCGAAGAGCGGCCGAACAGACCCGCAGGGTAATCGCTCAGCCACGTTGCATCGACACCCGGCAGCGAATAGACCCGTACCGGCCCGTCGCGATATATGTGCATCTGCCCGTCATCGGTCATCGAGCCGGTGATCTGATCCGATGCGAACACCGCGCCGGAGCACAGCAGGAGCGCCCCCACGGCCAACGCGTGTAACTGCTTAACTCTCACATCTGCCCCCCGAAAGCAGGATCACAATCGCTGCTTTCCTGACACTACACTACAATGTAACACAGAACGAATGGAACGGGCACCCATTGCCCCCTCCCGCGATTGTAGCCCGAACGTCGCCGTGGTATGGTCCGACTACTATGGCTCAGGAGATTACGGTTATCGGAACCGGCTATGTCGGACTTGTCAGCGCGGTCGGATTGTCGGACTTCGGCAATCGAGTAACCGGCGTCGATATCGATGCACAGAAAATCGACCGGCTATCGCAAGGAGACCCGGTAATCTACGAGCTCGGCCTCGAGGATTATCTCAAACGCAATCTCGAATCGGGTCGACTGAAGTTTTCTACCGACATACGAGGGTCGATCGCAAAGAGCGACATCGTGTTCATTGCGGTCGGCACGCCGGAGAACCACGACGGAAGCGCGGATATGAGTTTCCTCCACCACGCGATCGAGGATATCGCGGAGGGAATGGATGGATTCACCGTGGTCGTTACGAAAAGCACCGTGCCGG
>SLAN01000155.1 GCA_007126865.1 Spirochaetales bacterium
AGACGGTTTCTCCGTTCGACCACCGACTCCTTGTCGAGTTTCATGTTGGGAATGCCGTACATGAGCAGTCCGCCGATCCGGTCCTGTCGCTCAAAAACCGTCACGAGGTGACCGGCGTGGTTGAGCTGGTCGGCGGCGGCGAGCCCGCTCGGTCCGCTTCCGACAACGGCGACACGCTTTCCCGTCCGCACACGTGGAATCCGTGGTTCCATGAGCCCCGACTCGTACGCACGATCGATTATGTGGCACTCGTTGTCCTTTATACTCACCGCAGGCTCGTTTATGCCGAGCACGCATGCGTGTTCACACGGCGCAGGGCACACTCGACCGGTATACTCCGGGAAGTTATTCGTCTTCATGAGACGGAGCCATGCCTCTTCCCAGCGGCCGTGATACACGAGATCGTTCCACTCCGGAATCAGGTTATCCACCGGACAGCCGTAGCCCGACTGACAGAACGGCACCCCGCAGTCCATACACCGGGCGCCCTGGTCCCGGCGCGCCGATTCGTCCAGATGAATGTGGAACTCCTTGAAGTCGGCGATTCGGGTTCTCGGGTCCCGATCGATTACCCCTTTCCGCTCTATTTCCATGAAACCGGTCGGCTTACCCATGAACCGCCTCCTGCTGCGCAGCTTTGCGTGACTGCAGGACTTTTAGAAAGGTCGGCGAGCTCACCTTCGTGAATTCACCGCGCCGTTCGTCCCACGCCTCGAGTATCGCTCGCGCGATCTCGCTTCCGGTGTACTCCAGGTGAGACCGGATTAACGCCAGCACCTCCGTTTCATCCTCGTCATCGAGCTCGTACAGCTCGACGAGTCCCCGATTCGTTCGTGGCGCCAACCGCCCATCCGGATCCCACACATACGCGATTCCGCCCGACATACCGGCGCCGAAGTTCCGTCCGGTCTCTCCGAGTATCACGGCCCGGCCCCCGGTCATGTACTCACAACCGTGGTCGCCGACGCCTTCGACGACGACCGATGCTCCGGAGTTTCGTACGCAGAAACGCTCGGCGGCCATACCCCGGAAATATCCCTCTCCGGAAGTCGCTCCGTAGAGTCCTACATTTCCGATGATGATGTTCTCTTCCGAAGCAAAAGGCGAAAGACGCGGCGGGTAGACGATCAGCCGGCCGCCCGACAGCCCTTTTCCCACATAGTCATTCGCGTCTCCCTCGAGCTCGAGGGTTACACCTTCGGTAAGCCACGCACCGAAACTCTGTCCGGCGCTGCCGGTGAGCTTGACATGCACCGAGCCGTCGGGCACGCCGCCGACTCCGTACTGTTTCACAAGGTGATGGCTGAGCATTCCCCCGGTACACCGGTCGGTGTTCCGAATCGGATAGTCGAGCGTAATACTCCGCCCTGGCAGAAAGCTCCTGTCGACCTCGTCGATGAAACTCCGGTCGAGCACAGTGCTGATGCCGTGGTCCTGGCCGATGCAGCAGTAGACACGATCGTCGCCGCCTTCCGGCGGAGGCCTTACGAGCAGACTCGAGAGATCGATGTCGCGGCTCTTCCAGTTGCGCACCGACTCGTCGACCTCGAGGAGGTCGCTTCTTCCGACCAACTCGTTGTACGTGCGTACGCCGAGGCGCGCCATGATCAGTCGCAGATCCTCGGCGACAAAGGTCAGGTAGTTGACGACGTCCTCCGGCTTGCCCGAGAACTTCTTGCGAAGCCGTTCGTCCTGTGTTGCGATGCCGACCGGACACGTGTTCTTATGGCACACCCGCATCATGATGCAACCTGCGGCAACGAGCGCGCCGGTGGCGAATCCGCACTCTTCCGCACCGAGCATCGCGGCGATCGCAAGATCCCGTCCCGTTTTGATCTGTCCGTCCGTTTGTACGACCACCCGCGTGCGCAATCCGTTCTTGACAAGCGTTTGATGTGTTTCCGCGAGACCAAGTTCCCACGGCAGGCCGGCATGCTTTATGCCGGTGAGCGCCGAGGCGCCGGTACCGCCGTCGTGACCGGAAATCAGAATATGATCGGCGTGTGCCTTCGCCACGCCGGCGGCGACCGTACCGACACCGACCTCGCTGACCAGTTTCACGCTGATACGCGCCTGCGGATTCGCGTTCTTCAAATCAAAGATGAGCTGAGCGAGGTCCTCGATGGAATAGATGTCGTGGTGGGGCGGCGGGCTGATTAACCCGACTCCCGGCGTGGAGTAGCGCACTTTCGCGATGACGTCGAAGACCTTGTGGCCCGGCAGTTCGCCGCCCTCGCCGGGCTTCGCCCCCTGTGCCATCTTGATCTGCAGCTCGTCGCTCTCGGTCAGGTACTCGATGGTGACGCCGAAGCGCCCGGAGGCTACCTGCTTGATCGCGCTTCGCTTACTGTCGCCGTTGGGCATCGGCCGATAGCGCTCGCGCAACTCCCCGCCCTCGCCGGTGTTCGACTTCCCGCCGAGTCTGTTCATGGCGATCGCGAGGGTCTCATGCGCTTCCTGACTGATCGAGCCGAAGCTCATCGCGCCGGTGGCGAATCGTTTCACGATCTCGCTCGCCGGTTCGACCTCATCGAGCGCGACGGCGTCGGTGTTCTCCACGAACTTCAGCAGTCCTCTGAGCGTGGCCTGCTGTTTTGACCGTGCATCCTGATGGTCGGCGAACTCACGGTACGCCCCCCAGTCTTTCCGGCGCGCGGCAATCTGCATTCGGGCGACCGAGTCGGGATCCCACATGTGCTTCTCACCGCCGTGGCGCCACTGGTAGTCCCCGGGGTTGTGGAACTCGCCCCCGATCGGGATGTTGCCGTCGGGATAAGCGAGCTCGTGTCGCATCTCCGCTTCGCGGGCGAGGATATCGAATCCGACACCTTCGACCCGCGTCGCCGTACCGGCAAAAGAACGCTCGACGACCTCGCTCTTCAGTCCGATCGCCTCGAAGATCTGCGCACCCTTATAGCTGTCGAGGGTGGAGATCCCCATCTTCCCGAATACCTTTCGCATTCCGTACGACAGCGCATGGATGTACCGCTCTTCGATTTCGCTGTCGCCGAGATCGGCGGCGAAGTGGCCGGAGTCCCGCAGGTACCACATCGCCTCGAAAGCGAGATACGGGTTTATGGCGTCGGCTCCGTAGCCGACAAGACAGCAGAAATGATGGGTCTCTCTCGGTTCGCCCGATTCCACTACGAGACCGACCTGCGTCCTTTTCGCCTTTCGTACGAGATGATGATGGACCGTTCCGGTGGCCAGGAGCGCCGAAAGCGCAATCCGCTCCCGGGACGCATCCCGATCGGAGAGGACAACGAGGCTGTACCCGTCGGAGATCGCCTGCTCGCTCTCGTCGGCAATGCGATCGAGCGCCGCCAGGAAACCGTCGAGACCGTCGGCGCGCCGGTAGGTGATGTCTACCGTCTTCGACCGCCAGCCGCGGTAGTTCATCCGTTTTATGCGCTCGAGCTCGTCGTTGGTAAGCACGGGGTGTTCGAGCTTGAGCATTCTCGCGTGTTCCGGCGTGATCGTAAGCAGGTTCCCCTGCGGCCCGATATAGGAGGAAAGACTCATGATGAGCTCCTCACGAATCGAGTCGATCGGCGGATTCGTCACCTGGGCGAACAGCTGTTTGAAGTACTCGTACAGCAGTCGCGGGTGCTCGCTCAGTGCAGCGAGCGGAGTGTCGTTGCCCATCGAACCGAGCTGTTCCTTCGCCTTTTCCGCCATCGGACCGAGAATCATATTGAGGTGCTCGACGGTATATCCGAATGCGCGCAGCCGAGCGAAGAGATCTTCGCGCCCGGAATCGGCACGCTCTGCCGACCCGTTTCCCGACGGCGAACCGGCCGGCGCCGCATTCACCGACCCGATCTCATCCATCCGCTCGGCCGGACGCCCGGCGTGCGGTGACGGCACCTCGTCGAGGGTAATGCGCTGCTCCTCGATCCATGATCGATACGGATTCGAGGCGGCGAGCTTGTCCTTCAGCTCCTCGTCGGGCACGAGACGGCCCTCGTCGAAATCGACGAGAAACATGCGGCCGGGCTGCAGGCGACCTTTAATTCGCACCTTCTCCGGCTCGATATCAAGCACGCCCGCCTCGCTCGCCATGATTACGCGATCGTCCTCGGTCACGTAGTAGCGACTGGGACGCAAACCGTTACGATCGAGGACCGCTCCGATCACGTGGCCGTCGGTGAATGCGATCGACGCCGGGCCGTCCCACGGCTCCATGAGTGTCGAGTAGTACTCATACATCGCCTTCTTCCGGTCGGACATCAACGAATGGTTCTGCCACGCCTCGGGAATCATCATCATGACCGCTTCCTGAAGGCTGCGTCCGGAGAGAAGCAGAAGCTCGAGTACGTTGTCGAACGTACCGGAGTCGCTGAGATCGGGCTCGATAACCGGGAACGCGCGCTGCAGGCTCTCGCCGAACAGCCCGCTCTCGAGCACCCCTTCGCGTGCCCGCATTTTGTTCACATTACCGCGCAGGGTGTTGATCTCACCGTTGTGGCTCATGAACCGCAGCGGCTGTGCACGGTCCCAGCTGGGAAAGGTGTTGGTTGAAAAGCGGGAATGCACGAGAGCAAGATGAGTCTCGTAATCGGGCTCAGCGAGATCGAGGAAGTAGCGAAAGAGCTGATCGGGCATCAGCATACCCTTGTACACCATGACCCGCGTCGAGAGGCTGCAGATATAGAACATCGAGTCACGGTCGTGAACTCCTCCGCGGATCGAGCTTTGTGCCCGTTTTCTGATCAGATAGAGCGCTCTCTCGAAAGCCTCATCGTCGGACTCATCGCTCGCTGCAATGAATACCTGCTCCATGTCCGGTTCGCTCTCACGCGCGGTCGGCCCGATCATCGAGTTGTCGCGAGGGACGGTCCGCCACCCGATTACCCGTTGCCCCTCCGAGCGGATTACGCGCTCGAAGTGCGACTTGCATTCGTCCCGTTCGCCACCGTCGGTCGGTAGAAAGACGACCCCGGCAGAGTAGCGTCCACGGTCCGGTAGCGTGCTCCCGAGCTCCTCGGCAGCGATCCGCTCGATGAATCGCTCCGGAAGAACCGTCAGAATTCCGGCCCCGTCGCCGGTGTTCCGGTCGCTTCCTACCGCGCCGCGGTGTGTCATGTTTATCAGCAGCTGCTTCGCGTCATCGACGATCGAGTGGCTGCGCTGCTTCCGTATGTGAGCGACGAATCCGACACCGCACGAATCGTGTTCGTTGCGAGGATCGTACAGCCCGTATGCTTTGGGTCGTGTTTTCATAAGCGGACCTGTATATTTATAGACTCCCGACTCTATACAAATGCAATACAAACAGAATATCTACACTTCGGTGTTTTGACAAGTCCTTCCGAACTAAAATGTAGGCCGCTCCTACAATTTTGTATGCTGTGTTCCTTATGTGGTGCATTTTGACTCATCTCACAACGATTTCTGCGCGAGAAACGGGCGGAGGCGCTGGGGAACGGGCCACGGCGCTGTGGAGCGAACCGGGATCACGGGCGATCGGTCGGTTGCAGGAAATGTGTGAGACTTGCGGAGAATGTAGTAAGGATGATGCCGGACCGCTTATGCGTTCTATGCGTTCGTGTAACCCACGCCGCCCGGCGGTCGGATCACATCCGCTCGAGGAAAGGCACTCCGATGAGCGGCAAGCTTCCTTTGAGCGTCTCGGCGACCGAGCGCGCGAGCGCCATCCTCGCACTGCGCACGCCGATGTCATCCACGGTGAGAATCGGATGATCGTGGTAGTAGCGGCTGAACTGTTTAGCGAGATCGTACAGTGCGGCGACCACGATCGACGGATTGTAGGTTACCGCGGCGTTCGCCACCACGGCCGGCATGTCGGCAACCGCCTTCATGAGGTCCCACTCTTCCGGCAGCGACAGGAGCGAAACGTCGATCTCTTCGCTCGGCAGCAGCTCGTAGCCTTCACTCTTGCGGATCATACTCGAGATCCGCGCGCCCATATACTGCACGTACGGTCCGGTATTACCGGCGAAGCTGATCGATTCGGCCGGATCGAATACCATGTCTTTGTTCGGATTGGTTGAGAGCAGGTAGTAGTGCAGAGCGCCGACGGCGATATCACGGCTGGTGCGCTCGATATCCTCGACTTCCGCCTCGCGACCTTTGGAAACAATCTCGTTCTTCGCCAGGTCGGTGAGATCGGAGAGAAGATCATCGGCATCGACAACCGTGCCCTGTCGGCTCTTCATCCTGCCTTCGGGAAGGTTCACCATACCGTAGGAGAGATGGAAGAGATTCTCAGCCCACTCGTATCCGAGCCGCCCGAGCACGGTAAACAGCACGGCGAAGTGATAGCGCTGTTCACTGGCTACCACATATATGAGTCGGTCGAACGGCCAGTCGCGGTAGCGCGCGATTGCGGTGCCGATGTCCTGCGTCACATAGAGACTCGTGCCGTCGGCTCGCAGCAACACCTTTCGGTCGAGACCGACATCCTCGAGATCCACCCAGATCGCACCGTCATCGTCGCGGTAGAATACACCCCGCTCGAGCCCGGAGTGGATTTCCTCGCGTCCGGACCGGTAGGTATCGCTTTCGTAGTACACCGCGTCGAACCGAACGCCTGTCGCCCGGTACGTCTGCTCGATTCCCTCAATCGCCCACCGGTTCATCCGCTTCCAGAGCTCGACAACCTCGGCATCGTCCTGTTCCCATCGGCGAAGCAGGTCGGCCGCACGATCCTTGGCGGAGGGATCGCGTTCGGAGAGTTTGTGAAACTCGACGTACCAGTCACCGACGAAATGGTCGCTCTTGCGACCGGTCGACTCGGGAGTCTGTCCCTCTCCGAGCTCCAG
>SLAN01000017.1 GCA_007126865.1 Spirochaetales bacterium
AGAAGGCGCCGTTTCTCTTCGGCTGCCTGTGCTCGGACCTCGTCGAGTCGTTCTTTGACCCCGCCGATTGTATCGACGAGCCGCTCGAGTGAGTCGTGATGCCCCTTCGCTTCTTCGAAAAGAGTGAGAAAGCGTCCGGTGAACGCCGAATGGCCCGCCGCGGCATCGTTGAGCGTCGACCGTGCCTCATTCAGCTCCTCGTACCGGTCGTTGATTCTGCGGGAGAAGCGGCGAACGAAGTCGGCTTCCTCTTCGAAAATCGTACGTGCGTTGGCGAGCGTTTTCGCGCTGCGATCCATGAACTCCGTAGTGTCCTCGAGGCTCGCTCCCACATCGGAAGCGATTCGACCGGTGAGCTCGGTCATCTCCTCGACCGTACCGCTCATCTCCTGCAGGACCGTCTGTTTCGACACCTCGATACGCGAGTGTACATCGATGCTGCGAAACCTGTTCACGAGCACCGAGAATTTCCGCAGATCGTTGTTGAGCCGGTTCACCTGGCGCATAAGATCGTCCGACCGATCGGAAATGCGCTGTTTCTGGCGAAGTGAGTCACGAAGATCTCGCTGAAGCTTCGCGAGCACTTCCGACGAACGCTCGTAGAGCTCATCAATCGACGAAACGTCTTGCTGTCGTCCGTCAACGTATGCGTCCACGAAACTCCGCGCCTCCTTTTGCACCGCTTCGATGATCGTGGAAGCACGTTTCGATTGCTCGCGAAACAATTCGACGCTCGATCGAATCCGGGCGGCGACGTCGTCGAGTATATCGTGGCAGAGAGCGGGCATCTGCTCGAAGAAGGTGAGCTCGTCGAGCGCCTCCTCGGTGGTCGACGTGCTCGATACGTGGTTGAGCTCGGTCAACGAGATGATAACGTGGTCTACCGACTGCTTCACGAGATCGTGAAGCTGCACTTCCTCCATGATCTTCTGCAGCGGCCGTTTAACTTCCAGCGAACGTTCGTTCATCCGTTCGAGTACCGCCCCGATTCGCTCGAGCCCGGTCCTGAACGCCTCGAAGCTCTCCTCGAGCCGGTCGGCGGCATTCGAGAACAGATCGCGCTGATGTGCGGCGGCACTTCCCATCTCCTGTCGAAACTCGTTGAACACCGTTTGCAGATGGCGAGCCCGCTCTTCGATATGGTCGGTCATTTCGATTGTCGAGCCGGCCAAACGCTTGAGCTCGTCGGTAATGAAGGAGAAGGCACGTCCCGCACTCCCCGCCTTCAGCGCTACGGTCATCGCATTCAAGGAAATCAACTCCATCTCCTCCGAGTCTTCCTTGATCGCGCTCACATGCTCGCCGAAGTTCTCCAGGCGCCCGAGCGAGCGGTCGAGCTCCTCGAATAGCCGATCGTTCTGAACGCGCATCTCCTCGAAGCGTTCTCGTCCTTCCGAGACGATTTCGCGGGTCGCGGCGATCGCATTACCGAGCTCATCGTCGGCCCGCGCTTCGCTCTTCTGGTGCAGTCGAGCCGTCAGCTCGCGATTCCTTTCGACGCTTGCGTCCATTTCGCGGAGAAGCGCGGGGAACGCGTTGCCGAGGTGGAGATATATCTCCTCGGAGGTCCGGATGAGCTCTTGAAGAGCAGAGATGATCTCGTTGCGAAACTCGACACTGAAAGTTGCCATGTGTAAGTCACCGAGAGTATAGAAGGCGGCGTCCGTTGTGACAAAGCACGGCGAGCGCCTGGGTGTAGAGAAAAAAAAGCCGGAACCCGCTCGAGGCGCGTTCCGGCCGGTTTATTGCAAATCGCTTGACGACTCAGGCTGTCGGTGCGCCGGGAGCGCCGGCCGCCGTGGCGGGGATCTCCTCCGGATCGGCGCGAATCGAGAGCTCGGTGTCCAGATCGAAGAGCGTTACCCGGTCAAAGTCGGGGACGAAACGTACCTCGTCGCCGACCTGCAGCCGCAGGCTCGGCTCCACACGGGTTATGATCGAATGGCTGCCGGTATTCACATAGACGTGAGTCTCGGCGCCGAGCGGCTCGACAACCTCGACGGTCGCCGGTACGCAGGTGTCGTCCTTCGCCTTCAGATCGTACTTCAGGTCTTCCGGGCGCACACCGAACACCATTTCCTTGCCGACGTACGGCTTGGAGAGTTCGGCGAGTCGCGAATCGATCTGGACGCGGAAGTTATCCTCGACCGCATAGACCTTGCCGCCTTCCTCGACGATCTTTACGCTCATGAAGTTCATGGGCGGAGAACCGATAAAGCCGGCTACGAATCGGTTCACCGGATGATTGTAAAGGGTCAGCGGGTCACCGATCTGCTGGATGAGCCCGTCCTTCATGACGACGATCTTGTCGCCCATCGTCATGGCTTCGACCTGGTCGTGGGTAACGTATACCATGGTCGCTTGAAGCCGATTGTGCAGACTCGATATCTCGGCTCTCATCTGAACCCTGAGCTTCGCGTCGAGATTCGAAAGCGGCTCATCGAAAAGGAAGACCTTGGGCTTTCGCACGATGGCGCGACCGACGGCCACGCGCTGGCGCTGACCACCGCTGAGCGCCTTCGGCTTGCGGTCGAGCAGCTGCTCGATGTCGAGAATGCGTGCGGCCTCGTCTACGCGATTCTTGATCTCGTCCTTTGAGAACTTGCGGATCTTGAGACCGAACGCCATGTTGTCGTACACGCTCATATGCGGGTAGAGCGCGTAGTTCTGGAACACCATTGCGATATCGCGGTCTTTCGGCGGTATATCGTTGACCATTTTGCCGTCGATAAAGAGCTCGCCGGTGGTGATATCCTCGAGACCCGCAATCATTCGCAAGGTTGTCGTCTTTCCACAGCCGGACGGGCCGACGAGAACGACGAACTCCTTGTCCGCCACGGTAATGTTGGCGTCTTTGACCGCCTGAACATTCCCTTCGTAGATCTTGTTGATGTTCTTCAACTCAACAGTTGCCATGAAATCCTCCATTGGCCACCTATCGTTCGATAGCGGCCGGTTATGCTATTACAGAAGCAGGGTAAAGCGGTTAGGTCGAGGTGTCAACGAAAAATATACAATTGGCACTCTACAGTTCCTGTTGCCGGATCCACCCTTCGAGCCGTTCGCGAAGCGCCTGTTGCTCCTCTCCGCGCAAGGCGCTCGCCAGCCACGGGACGATAACCTCGCTGCTTATCCTCGGCCATAACGGATGCTCGACATCGGGGCGACGCAGCTCGGCGTTGACCGGTACCCGCCCGGTCATTTCCGGGTGAGTCTCCGAGAGTACTCGCTCGTTTACCGTGTGCAACGCGCTGAAGCCTCCGGCGAATCCGAATTGCGGCTCATGCGCTCTCGCACTCGCCGAGATCAGCCGCGATTGCACCGCTTCTTTTGTCAGCCACCGCAGCAGCTGCCGGGCTCCGCTCCGGTTTTCCGCCGACCTCGGCACGCCGGCATACAGCACGCGGTCGCCTACAGGCAGGACGCCGTCTCGCGAGAGCCAACGCACGTCCAGACCGGTTCGTTCGGCATCGGGCAGAGAGTAGTAGGATGCGGCGGTCGTGTACCAGAACCCGGCTATTCCGTTCTGAACGGCGCGGTTGCCCGGTGCGACGAGGTAGCGTCGCTGGAAGTCGAGCTCGGTCTCCGCACCCTCGTTCTCCCCTGCGCTCCACCTCTCGAGAAATTCGAGCATCTCCTGCAGCCCGTCTCGCGACCACAGCGGCATCTCATCGGGGCCGCTTCGGAAGCGTACCCCGAACATATCGATTGCCGCGCGGAGGAAGTCGTCCTGCCACAGCGGTGAGTAGCCGAGCCGCTCCGCGCGGCCGTCGGCGATGGCGTTGAACGCTGCGGCGGCCTCGCGTAACTCGATCAGATCGATGGTGCGACGGTCATCCTGCGGCGGTTCCCACGCCTCGGCGAACATGACCGCCGGGACATCGAACGAGAGCGGCAACAGGTATTGATTGCCCTCGATACGTCCGCCTTCCAGCAGGCTCCGGTAGTAGCTGCCGCCTGAGTCGTCGGTGAGCCCGTCCACCGTCTCGAATATCGACCGCGCCGCAGGCTTCACGAGGTGGCGGTCGATTATCAGATCCGGCGTGCGCTCCGACTCGGACAACTCCCGATATCCGGACCCGCGTTCGATCGCCCGAACCTCCACCGGAGCACCCTCCCGGTCGGCATTATAGAGGCTGACGTAGTCGGCGATCGCCGGCTCGGAGGTCCAGATACGCACCGGTTCGCTCCGGTTTCCCGCGCAGGCTCCCAGCACCAACGCTCCGACGGCGATCATCCAGGTGTTACGCAGCATTCTCACGCTTCGGCGAGCTCCCTCGCGGTGTCGAATATCTCGCCGAACAGCGGCTCGATCTCGTCCCGATCGACGCTCGCAAACGCCACGCGCAGGTAGCGATTCTGGATGGAGATCGTGCCGATTCCCCGGTCGAGGAGCGTGAGCCGCAGCTGCTCGGCATCGAGCTTCCGGCAGTCGAAACTGACGAAGTACCCGGCGTTGCACGGCAGCGCTCTCAGCGGTGTATCACCCGGCATGGATGCGATCGCCTGCCGCATCGCGCGGAAACGGGCAAGCATCTCCTCTCTCTGGATTTCCTTCTGCCGCCGGTACTCAGGGTGTTCGAGCAGCCTGATGAGCAGGTTCTGTCCGAGCGTGTTCGAGTTCGATACCGATGCACGGATGCTGCCGGTGAGCTTCTTCTCGAACGCCTCGTAATGCCTCGGCTCAAGTCCGCGTGCTGCGATCGTTATGAAGCCCACACGCATTCCCCACAGATAGTCTTCCTTTGTGGCTCCATCTACCTTCGCGACGAGTATGCGCTCGTGCGCTCCGGCGAGTCGGGCAAACAGCGACTCGGTGAACGTATCATCCTCGTAGAAGAGGCCGAAATACGCATCGTCACAGATCACGAGCAGGTCGGTGCCCGCCTCCGCCTCGGCGCGCAACGCTTCGACCAGACGATCCGCATCGCTTCGCGTCGGTGCGTACCCGGCCGGGTTGTTCGGGAAGTTAACCAGAAGCACGATCTTGCCGTTTTCGCGATGGCGCTCGAGCATCTCCGCCAGTCCGGCGACGTTGAACTCGCCCCCGGCGGTGAAAAACTCAAACGTCGTCAGCCGCGCCTCGTTGCGCCCTTCGAGGATGAGCCTGTAGTTACCCCAGAAAAGGTCCGGCATGACTACCGAGTCGCCGGGATCGACGAACAGCTCAGCGAGCTGGAAGATGCCGTTGGTCAGACCGGCGGTCACAACCGGCCGGGAATGGGATGCCTGCCCGAGGGATGGATTCTTCGCAGCGATCTCGCTCGCCCAGAGATCGCGGAGTTTCGGGTTCCCCGGAGTCGGCGAGTAGGCTACGGCTTCGCTCGGGGTGAAATGCGGCAGCAGCTCGCGGACGGCGGGCAGCATTACCGGCTCTCCGCCGGAGTACGCCATACCGACGGTTGCATTGTAGCGGTCGGCTCGTTGCTTCGCCTCCGCCGACTGTGCCACGATTCCCTTCGGGAAGTACGAGCGCAGGCCGTATCCGCTGAGCAGCCGTGCGATGACCGTACCTTCGAGCTGTGCATTGAGCTCGCGTGCTAACTGGTTCATGGTGATCGCACCATATCACGGCTGAATATTCTTTTTACAGGTATTTGACCGCGTTATATGCTTCCAATACTCTGTATATAGCGAGGCGATGGCACAGCAATCATCGGCCGGTGGACGTGTGAAAGATGGGACCGGCCCCACGACGCTATTCGAACGACTGTTCTCATCTCTGCTCGGCGGCAACGACACAGAACGCCAGAAGCGGCGTCAGCTGAAAATTATCGCGAAACGGTTGAGCCGGAGTCGGTACAAGTACTATAAGCCGCGAACCGAGCTGGCTTTGCCCGGGCTCGCGAGGTTCTTTCTCGACATTTACAAGGTGATCGGACCGGCTCAGAAGCTCCTGCACAACGCGCGGGAGAGCAAGGCGTTACAGCAGATCGTGATCGAGCACTTTTTCACCGACGAGCAGCGCGCCATGCGAGAGAATCTGTACGAGGAATCGCTTCGCGAGCTTGCCGAGAGCAAAGAGCCGAAGGAGCTTGCCGCCGCCGCGAAGGCACAGCTGCAACAGTTCTACGCGAGTTTCGAGACGGCAACGATTCGGCGGATAAACGCGGCGTCGCAGCTGATGCAGCGCATGTTCGATCTCGTCTCGTTCGATTACTTTTTTGTGCTGCGCAAGTTCGACGGAAGCTTCCCTGAGGATGGGTTCAACGCGAGTCCGAAGTTCGACGCGATTAACGCCACATACGTGTGCGACGATCTCAAGGATTTTCTCGAGGTGCTCCAACCGCTGCCGAAAACAGGCGACTGGGACGCGGTCCTGGAGATACTGAAGGAGTATCGCAATGTCGATGTGGTCAATCGCAGCGCCTGGAAGAAGTTGCTCGGAACCCTCGATTCGGTACGCCGCAGCGATGTTCTCGCCGATATCGTGCGCCACGCCGAGAAGGATCCCTGGTTCGAGCCCGCCGAGCGAGGCATTCACGCCGGCGGTATCGAGCCGTACCTCGAGAAGGTAAAACACGAGACCGAATCGGTGATCCAGGCGATTATGCTCGAGCGCCGCAAACAACGGCTCGACAAGCTGTGTATGGAGGTTTTCGGAACGACCGCCATCAGCCGATCGAAAAACTACACTCAGAAGGTGAGTGAGATGATCTCCGCCCGGGCGCAAACCTCATACCGGC
>SLAN01000312.1 GCA_007126865.1 Spirochaetales bacterium
CCCCTTGCCGCACGTTCGTCGCATATACTACGAGCGCGAAGCACTTGAGTGGCCCGACGCAACGAACGTGCTCTCTCGACTGTCCCACCTGCCGAGGGTGGAAATAGGCCACTACAAGGACATTTTCAATCGCCCCGGCCAGCACTTTCAGACGCAAAAGCAGTCGCCCGCTCTGATTCTTGCTGTCGAGCGTGAGCGTCTGCTCTACGACACGAGCGCTCGCGTTCGAAGCTGGGGCGCCGACGTACCGCTCTACTACAACGCCCCGGTTCGAAATTGTCTCTTTAACTGCGACTACTGTTTCTTACAGGGAATGCACAGCTCGGGGAATATCGTGCTTTTTGTCAACACTCCCGCTTTCTTGCGAAGGGCCGCGGAACAGGCACGACGAGGAAGAATTCTGGTAAGCATAAGCTATATGACCGACGTGCTCGCCTTCGAGCCTCTCGCTCCCATCTGCCGCCAATGGATCGAGTTCGCCGGCGAGACCGATAACCTCGAAGTCGAGATCCGTACGAAGAGCGAGTTCTACGGGGCAATCCGCACCCTCTCTCCTTCCGAAAGCACGATTCTCTCCGTAAGCCTTTCTCCGGCTCGCGTCGCGGCGCGATATGAGCGCGGCTGCGCTTCATTCGCCGGCCGCCTTTTTGCGGCCCGACAGGCGCTGGAGGCCGGATGGCGTCTGCGGCTCTGCTTCGACCCGATGGTGTATGTCGAAAACTGGGAAGCAGCGTACGACGAATGTGTACGCGAGACATTCACCCGGATCGATCCGTCGCGGATCGAGCAGGTGACCTTCGGAGTCGTGCGCATGGCCCCCGATTTTCTTGCGCGCATCCGCTCCGCTCGCAGCGATTCGGATATGCTCTACTTTCCATTCACGATCGAGGAACAGGCAGGCTCACGCGTGGCCACCTATCCGACGGAGTTGCGCAACCGAATGCACGAACAGATGCTCGAAGCGCTTCGTCGTCATATGCCCGAAGATCGGATCCACTTCGTACACGGGTGAACCGTGTACACAGAACGCGTGTAATTGACTAACCATTTCCCGTACTCTATGCTCTCGCCGGATTTACTTATCATTCCGAAAAAGCACATCTGTGCGGCACACCCGGCGCAAGTGCGACGCAATCGCCGCTGATGTTTGACACCGCTACGACCGTGGTGAACGAGCCGCAACAGGAGGTTCTTATGGTACGAAGGCACTGGTTGCTGTTATTCGCTCTCCCCCTTCTACTCGCCGCCGGCGTGCAGGAGGAAGCTCCCGAGACCCCGGACGAGGATCAACAGGCGCTCGAGCGAACGCCGGATGATCCGCGACTCACGAATCCGGGACAGTTGACTGTAGGCACCGGCGATCCGGTCTATCCCCCATGGATGCTTCACGACGATCCGGCGAGCGGTGAGGGATTCGAGAATGCGATGATCTATGCACTTGCCGAGGAGCTCGGCTTCTCCGAGGAGCAGGTTGTGTGGGAGCGTGGCCTTACATTCGATCAGACAATAGCCCCTGGTCCGAAGCCGTTCGATTTTGCCATTCGACAGATATCGGTGACGGACGAGCGATCCCGGATCGTCGATTTTTCGATGGTGTACTTCCAGCCGGACAAAGTTGTAGTTGCCCTTCCCGACAGCCCGGTCGTAGACGCAACCTCGTTCGCCGAGCTGCGTGAGGCAAACTGGGGAGCAACGATCGGCACAACGGATCTCGATTATCTGGAGAACATACTCGAAATTTCTGGTGTGGCGGTCTTCGACGATCAGGCCGGCACGTTCCAGGCGCTACAGGGCGGACAGATCGATGCGACGGTAGTCGCGCTGCCGACTGCGCTCTTCGCCACCGATGTTCAGGTGCCCGAAGCGGAGATCACCGCGATTCTTCCGCCGGATCCCAACGACGCCGGTCACGGTCTGCTCTTTGAGCAGGGAAATCCGATCGTCGAGTGGATTAACGAAGGCCTGGCGGCGATCATCGAACGCGGTGTCATCGAGGATCTCATCGAAGAGTATCTCATCGACCCCGCCGAAATCCCGGAGATTTCGAGTTGAGTTCCGAACAGCGCGCGCCGGATTCTCCGGCGCGCAACCCCGCTCCGCCCCGCAAGGCGACGCTCACGTTTACAGAACGCTTTGTTCCGCCGGCTATCAGTGTCGTGAGTGTTGTCGTCGTATTCGGACTGGTCGCGCGAGTCGTGACGTCCGCGGAGCACTGGCCGCGCATTCAACTGCAGTTCTTCAATCTCGAGGCGATAATAGCCGCCTTCCCTCGCGTCTTCCAGGGCTTTCTCATCAACATGAGTGTATGGGCGGTTGCCCTGGTTGCGATCGGAATCTGGGCACTACTACTCGCTGTGTTCCGTTCGCTTACCGGCCCGTGGTTCGCTCCCCTGCGCGTTTTCGCAGTGGTCTATATCGATCTTCTCCGCGGCATACCGTCGCTGCTGCTGGTGCTCCTGTTCGGATTCGGTGTGCCTGCGCTGCAGCTACCCGGTTTACCGCGCAGCAATCTCTTCTGGGGATCGGTCGCCATGGTGCTCGGGTATGCCGCATACGCAGCCGAAGTGTATCGCTCGGGCATGGAGGCGGTACACGACGGTCAAAGGGCGGCGGGAAAGGCGCTCGGACTCACACAGTGGCAATCGCTCCGTTACGCCATCCTCCCGCAGGCGATTCGAAACGTGATACCGGCGCTGCTCAACCTTGCGGTCGCCCTTCAGAAGGATGTGGCGCTGTTGAGCGTTATCGGCGTCCGTGACGCTGTGCGCGAAGCACAGATATACACAGCGCGGACATTCAACTATTCCTCCCTGATCGCGGCGGCGATTCTCTTTCTGCTCGCGACAATTCCGATGGCGCGACTGACCGACTGGGTAACGCGAAGAGATCAAGAGCGCCGACTACAGAGAACGGTATAGAATGAACAGAATCAACATCGAGAACGTCACGAAATACTACGGAACCACTCTTGTCCTCGATGGCATAGACCTATCCGTTGCCGAACATGAAGTAGTTTGCCTCATCGGCGCCTCCGGTTCGGGCAAGTCCACACTCCTGCGCTGCATAAACCAGCTGGTTCCGTTCGATCATGGCCGGATCTATATCGACGGGAAGGCGATCGACGACGAAAGCCACTTCGGACGAAACGGACTTCGGAAGCGGATCGGTATCGTCTTTCAGGCGTACAATCTCTTTCCTCACATGAAAGTGCTGGACAACATCACGCTCGCCCCCCGAAAGGTTCACGGTGTCGGCCGGGCGGAAAGTGAAGAACGTGCGATGGAGCTGTTGAATCTCTTCGGTATGCACTCGTTCGCCTCCTCGTATCCGGAACAGCTTTCCGGCGGGCAGCAACAGCGTGTCGCGATAGTCCGGGCTCTCGCGACCAATCCCGAGGTGCTGCTTCTCGATGAAGTAACGGCGGCACTCGATCCGGAACTGATCGCCGGCGTGCTTGACGTGATCCGCAGCCTGAAAGACAACGGCATGACGATGATTATCGTTACTCACGAAATGAGCTTCGCTCGCGACGTTGGCGACCGTGTCTGTTTTCTCGAAGGCGGAAGAATTCTCGAGCAGGACAAACCGCAGAAGCTGTTC
Organism: Spirochaetales bacterium; assembly: GCA_007126865.1. Classification (GTDB taxonomy): domain Bacteria; phylum Spirochaetota; class Spirochaetia; order DSM-27196; family SKKC01; genus SLAN01. The sequence continues at coordinate 3,601 of SLAN01000312.1, forward strand.
TCCGGTCCGGAAAACCCCAGAACACGGCAGTTTCTCGACCGGATAATCCGCGCGGGTCGACTGTAGGGCGGCGTCGCGGCCTGCGGAGAATCTGCGTTCTCCCGAAAAAACCTTCTCCGGAAAACCGTTGACAACACAACCATGCTGTCGCTATCGTATGGTCACCATGACAATCGCAGTAACCGAAAAGGCACGAGCCGAGCTCATCAACCTCGATGTGAATCATACACAATTTCTCCGCCTGTGGGTGGAACCGGGTGGCTGCTCCGGTATGAGTTACGGTGCCGCTATAGATGAGGAAATGGTCGACGGCGACGAGACGATCTATCAGGACGACGCGATTCGCGTGGTTGCCGACCCCGACAGTCTTCGATATTTCGATGGGCTGACGATCGACTACACCGACGACCTCGTACAGAGCGGATTCCGGTTCATAAATCCGAATGCCGTGAAATCGTGCGGCTGTGGATCGAGCTTCAGCTGCGAAACGTGTTGATGAGCGAATCACTGAAGACCTCACTTACAGGCGGCGAAAGCGTCTACTGCATTAACGAAGCTCAGCTTGCGAAGGCGAAGAGTCTCGCTGAAGCTGACAGCGTCGAGGGCGAGCGCGTGCGTGAGGCCCTCGGTCGAATAGAAAACGAGTACTCGCGCAACGAGCGTGCTGCTATCGCGTTCGTGCTTATCGAGCGCCTGCTTTCCCGCACCGAGTAAGAGGTTGTCGGACTGCACCCGATAGTCAGACTACACCTGCCGCCCGAAAAAGCCGGTCACGAAGCGCTGCGTAGCGCTGTTCATCGGGCGGGACTGCGATCCAGATTTCCCAAGCGCTCCGTTCCCAACGACTGAGCAATCGGTAGAACTCGACGCTCAACGATTCGTAGTTTTCGAACCGTACCACCTGCCCGCCGGCCCGGCGCACCTCCGCCGCCAGGTCTTCGAACAACTTTACCTCCTCGCGCTCGTCCGCCGAAGCATATACAAACACCACCCCGGGCTGTACCGGCGGCGCATCGACCCGGTGCACCATGCCGGACACCTCTTTTCCCCTCTCGACAGCGCCGGTCCGACCGTCACTCGCATTCACGTGACCGCGTTCGATCGCCCGAACCCGAATTTCCGGGGCATAGTGTCGATACCGGGTACCGGGAGACCGCGCGCTCGACTCCGCACTTTCGCCGCGCGATGCTTGTTCGCTCGTTCCGCTCACGGGATTGCCCTGAAAACGCTCTATAACCCGAACGATCTCATCGTACGTTATACCTCCCGGTCTCAGAATGACCGGCTCCCCGTTGCGGATTTCGACAACGGTGCTCTCGAGCCCAACTCGACACGCGCCTCCGTCGAGTACTGCCGAGACGCGTTCGCCGACCTCGTCGATCGCCTGAACCGCATCGGTCGGACTCGGGCGTGACGAACGGTTCGCGCTCGGCGCGGCAAGACCGACGCCGACGTGTCGTATCAGCTCAAGAGCAATATCCGAGTCCGGAATTCTGATCGCAACGGTCGTCCCCCCCGCTGTCACAAGCGAAGAGAGCGATCCGCGTCGAAGCGGCACGACCACCGTAAGCGGACCGGGAGCGAACTCGGTGAGAAGCGCTCGCTCGGCCTCACCGAAAACCCCGTAGCGCTCAGCCATCTCAAGAGAGTCGACGTGTACGATAAGTGGATTTCCCTTCGGCCGGCCCTTCACGGCGTACACTCCTGCCACCGCCTCGTCGAGGTCAACTCGGGCACCGAGGCCGTATACCGTCTCGGTGGGGAAGACGACAAGATTCCCGGCGCGCAACAGTTCGGCTGCTTCGAGAACATCAATGCCTGGTCGGATGACGAACCTCCTTCGACTGTATAGAATAGCCCACCTTGGGGAATCCCATTCGGAGAACACCATAATTATGCGAATTCCATCACGGTTGAGGAAGCCGCGTGTGCAGAGCACTGCCGGTGCCGACGGCACATCTATAGTATCGGATGCCGGAATCGACTTGCGTTCACTCTCGCGCTATGCGCATAAGCCTCGGCTCTTCGAGTCCGAACGACGGCAGTTCTGGGCCGATCCGTATATCAGTCAACACGTACTCGATGTTCACCTCGACCAGTCAACCGATACCGGCTCGCGGCGATTGGCAACAATCGACTCATCGTGCGAATGGATCAGCGATGTGTACGACCGAACCGGCGGGGGGGCACAGAGGAACAGCCGGGATCCGGAACGAGCGCCGCAGCTGCTCGATCTCGGATGCGGACCGGGGCTCTACGCACTCCGGTTTCAACGTGCCGGCTTCCGTGTGACCGGGATGGATATTTCGCCGGCCGCGATCCGGTACGCAACCGACCGATGCCGGGTATCAGCCCGATTCGCCGAGTTCCGTAACGAAGACTACACCGATTCGGAGTTGCCCGGCAGTTACGACGTGGCTACCTGTATTTACGGAGGAATGGGAACGATATCCGATACCACACGAGAGAGCCTGACACGCCGGGTACTCGGTGCACTGCGCCCCGGAGGCATCTTCTTTTTTGACGTGTTCACCCGTGCGTACGTGGACGCCGAGCGTCTTCGTGACGGATGGTGTATCGTTCCGCGCGACGGATTCTGGTCACCGTCGCACTATCTCGTGCTCGAGCGAAGCCATCTCTTTCCTCGTGCGTCCGCTTGCGCCGACAGCTACACACTGCTCTTCGAAGACGGTACGGCCGATCGGTACATGGTCTGGCACCGCTATTACGGCAGCGAAGAGATACGGTCACTCACCCGGAAAGCAGGCTTTGAGACGGTGGAAACGTACGCCGACCTCTGCGGAACTCCGCAATACGCCGGCGCATTCTGGATCGGGGTTGTGGCACGCAAACCGTCATAGACGGGCGTCAGCGGCTCCACCCTGAATACGTTCAGCATTTCACCCAGACGTATCCGTCCTCGATCTTCGTTTCAAAGGTTTGAATCGGCCTCGTAGCCGGAAAGTCTCTTACAGCACCGGTACGAATATCGAAACGCGAACCGTGTTTCGGGCAATAGACATCACCGTCGACAATCATCCCTTCGTTCAACGGTGAGTACTCGTGCGAGCACG
>SLAN01000218.1 GCA_007126865.1 Spirochaetales bacterium
CCATGTCGGGACTCCTCATCGCCGAAACCCCTCTGTTTGTCGGGGTGGCGGTAGCAATACTCGGTGCGTCGTACGGCGGGCTCTTCAGCCTCTTTCCCGCCGCTACGGTCACATACTTCGGCGAGCGCGGTTTCGGACTGACGTACGGGCTCGTTTTTTCGGCGCTCGGCGTTGCCGGCATTACACCATGGGTTGCCGGCCTTCTCTTCGAGCAGTACGGATCGTTCCGGCCGGCTATGCTGCTGCTTGCGGTGATGGGTTTGAGCGCGATCGCGCTGTCCCGGGTACTGCATCGTGCACAGTAGTCGACCTGAACGGACTCCGACCTCGCAATGAATGGTACCGTTCGCAGTCATGCGTAGACGCAAACTCGTCGGCCGGGGGACAGACGTGTGCGCTACCCTACCCGTTCGGTTCGCCACACTCCTCGGTCCGGTTGTCCCCGGCAGGCGTGAATTGCGCCGTCTCGCGGAGACATAACCACGGCCGCATTTGTGCTTACGTCGAAATCGCCGGTCCTGTAGCGGCAGATGGCGAGATCGCCGCCGTGTCCGTCCGACAGCGCCCGCTTCAGAGTACCGGCGCTGAGCAATGGTGGCTCCCGGTCGCCCAGCAGTTGGGTCAGTCTCGACTGCCGCGCGTAGGTCGACTCCTCGGTGATCGGCACCTCGAGCTCGCGGATGGTTTCGCCGAGCGAATGGTTGCAGTGCACGAGTATCCCGCTCGGCACATCGAATCGTTCATGGCGAGTCGCGCTGCACTCGAGTCCGACAGCGTCTCCCGATCGGTCGGCGACGTAGTAGTAGTGTGCCGCCGATCGAGGTGCTGCGGTGATCGAAGCTACTGCCTCCTCTGCGCTTCTGCTTCTGAGCGCGCGATGTATGACCGACAAGTACTGCACACCGATTCGCGCGTCGCGCGTGCAGAGATTCGTGTTGCCGACGGCGATACCTTCGCTGTTGAGACCGATAAGTGAGAGACAACCTGTCAGTGTCAGGCTGATGGTTTCCGGCGCGTTACTCGGTTTTCGATGCACGAGGCGTACGTACGGCATGTTGTCGGTATACAGATCCCATGTCTGGCCGGCGAGCACGCCGTCGGTTTGCGAACGATCCGGTGCGACGAGGAACGATGAGCAACCTTCGGCGTCCGGGCGGACAACCGGACCATCATAGACATTGTCAGCAAACGCGAGAATATCGCGGAAGTCGGTTAACCCCTGCGTCACGAAAAGCTGCTCGGGGGAGAGTGAGGCGCCACGCGCGATACCGAGGAACTCCGCGAAGCCGGTCGGGTCGTACTCTTCGGTAATTGAAAGGCACGAACCGGCCACCGAGAGTACGTCCTTCACTCCAAAAGTGCGTCCGCCGTTGAGCCGGGCTTGCTCGATCGCATTAGCCAGTCGGCGCTCGTAGAGTTCATGCGTTTCGCCCCGATACGCCTCGCCGAACGACTCACCCATTCCGCGAGGCGTTCCGGCGACTTCTATCGATTCGAGCGTCGGTGATTCCTGCATTTCTTCGTGGTTACCCATTTGTGCGCGATATGTTACCACTAATTGCGAGATCGAACAGGGATCCCGTCGTCGGGCGGGATATGGTTGTGTGCAGGAGTGTGTCGGATTTCGCTTCTGCCCATATGTCCGACAGAGTCATAGTTGTGACGATTTACGGAAGGGGTGAACATCGCCACGGTTGAGCCGACAATTGTAAGGAGAGGTGAAAGCAACCCGATGAGCGGACTTCTGCATAAAGGAATGGAACTGCGCACTCGAGGCCTTCCGGAACACGTACAACGTCCGAACAGACAGGTCGCTCGTGGAGCACGGTATACGCTCAACCCCCCGACTCGCACCTACAAGCGCTCGCCGCTGCCGCTGATCGCTGCCCTGGTTGCGTCGGCCGCTGTGCTATTTCTTGCGGCGTTTCTGGTTGTCGGGGTATCCGACGACTCGTCCACGCTCTTTGATGGGGCTCCGGGCACAGCGCAATCGTCCACTCCCGCGGATCTGTCGAGCGGTGAGGAGGCGAACGCCATCGAATGGTCGGAATCGGAGCCGGCGGATGCCGAGTCACTGCCGACAGATTCGGGCACGCTCGAGTCGCCGATCTCCGCGATGCTCGAGACACTCACGATCGAGCAGAAGATCGGCCAGCGCTTCATTACGTGGGTCGAGGGCAAGACGGTAACCACCGAAACCGAGCGAATGATACGCGACGGTTTCGTCGGCGGCGTTATTCTCTACCCGTGGAATATCGACAGCAGCGATCAGGTTCGCACGCTCATCAACGATCTTCAGGCGGTGGCTGCCGGCAACGACCCGGCAATTGATCTGTTCGTATCGGTGGACCGCGAAGGTGGCAGAGTGAGTGCGGTTCGTCTCGACGATGCAGTTCGACTACCCGCCGCTCACCACTGGGCGCAGCATGACGATGAGGAGTTTGTGTCAGCTGCCGCGTATCTCGTCTCACGCGAGTTGCGCTCTCTCGGCTTCAACATGAACTTTGCTCCCGTTCTGGACCTGTATGCCGAACCGGACTCGACGATAATCGGCGATCGTTCGTTCGGGGCGGACCCGGAGACGGTGGGGCGCTACGGTATCCGCTACATCGACAGTGCCGAACGGGCGGGAGTCATACCGGTCGTGAAGCACTTCCCCGGCCACGGAGTTACTACGGTCGACTCGCACGGAGCACTTCCGGTCGTGGACAAGGATACCGATCTGTTGCGTAACGGAGCGCTCAAACCGTTCGTGACTGCGATTGAGCACGGCGCCCCGGCGATCATGACCGCCCACATTCTCTTCACCGCTCTGGATGCCGAGTTCCCGGCAACGCTATCGGAGCCGATCCTGAAGGACCTCCTGCGCGACGAGCTCGGCTTCGACGGAGTCGTTGTGTCCGACGGAATGTCGATGCGAGCGCTCTCGGCGCACTACTCGGTGCGGGAATCGATAAAGCGAATGTTCCACGCCGAAGTGGATATCATGCTCGCTCATAATGAATACGATGTCCTCGATCTCATCGATATTGCGATCGAGCTCTATCGTGATGGCGAAATCACCCGCGAGCAGATCGAGACAGGAGCTCGCCGTGTGCTCGAGTTGAAGCACGAGCGGAACCTGCTACCGAGTTGACTCCCGCGTCTACAATGCCCGCTCGATAATCGAGACGAGTTGTGTCTCGCTTAATGCAACGGGATTGCCCTTCATGCTGCTGGCCTTCTGCGCTTTCGCGACCGCTTCCGGTACGAGTTCTCGAGTGAGACCGAGTCGACCGAGTGAAACAATCTGTAAATCCGACACCGTTTCGTAGATCCAGTCGATAAGCTGCTGCACCCCCGCGGAGCTGTCACCGAGAAGCAATCGGGCGGCCTCGTCGTAGCGTGTCACGATCTCCCCGGCATCCATTTCGGACGAGTCGCGCAACGCGTCGCGATTGGCTTCGGTCACCGGGCCGAGCAACGCCGCGCATAGCTCACCGTGCGGTGCACCGATAAGCCCTCCGAGCGGTCCGGCGAATCCGTGCACCGCACCGAGCCCTGCGTTGGCGAGCGCTACTCCGCTGAACAGGGCTGCAAGCGCCATATCTTCGCGTGCGCCGACGTCCGATGGATCACGGTATACCGTCCGGATGCTTCTGCCCGCCATAGGCAGCCCTTCCCTGCAGACGGCGTCGGTAAACGGATTACGTTTCCGGCTCACGAACGCCTCCAGGAGTTGCGTAATCGCGTCGAGTCCGCTGGATGCGGTTATCGCCGGCGGACACGTGTGAGTAAGCTCGGGGTCGACAACCGCGTAGCTCGGCAGCATGAGCGGACTGCGAACACTGACCTTAACGTTGTGCTCGGGTACGCTTATCACCGCGTTGCGAGTTGCTTCACTCCCGGTACCCGACGTTGTGGGGACAGCGATAAACGGTACCGGATCTTTCACGATCGGTTGGCCGCCACCGACGACTTCGAGGTAATCGTGCAGCTCCCCCTCGTTGGTCATGAGTGCGGCGATGATCTTGCCGGTATCGATGACGCTGCCCCCGCCGAGCGCCACGACAACCTCGGCCCGGAGCGAGCGGGCGGCTTCAAGCCCGGCGGTAACAACGGTGGTGCTCGGTTCACCTGTCACCGCGAAGTGTTCTGTCTGAAGTCCCCCTGCCGAGAGCGAGTCGAGAACCGGTTGATAGCGATCGGGTTTCGATCCGGTCACCACGAAGACCCGTGCTCCGTTTTGCGAAGCGAGATCGTGCAATTTTTCGCTGGATCCCGAACCGAAGAGAACCGTACCCGCCGTCTTGAACTCGAACCTCATGACTCGCATGCTACCATCTCTACAGTGAGGAATGCGAGACGCCGGAAGAACGCTCGGTCACCTCACGATGGTATATCCAGGCGGCAAGCGCGCCGGCTGCCGCCAACACGACGGCGGGAATCGACATGGCGACGATGAGATTCGCCGAATCGGCGGTGAAGCCGATCAGCCACGGCCCGATAACGCGACCGGCAAGCATTATCACGGCAAGAACAGCGGTGATCCGTCCGGCGTTTCCCGGCGCGGCCCCGTACCCAACACTGTAGGCGAGCGGGATGGTAGCCCCACCGGCGACTCCGGCGACAGCGAACAGCAGTACCGCGTGTACGCCGTGCGGGACGAATACCCCGAAGCCGGCGGCGACGGCGGCGATGAATGCACCGGCACACAGCATCCGAGCGGAACCGACTCGGTCGGCGAGGAGCGAGGCTACGATCCGACCGGCGATAATCCCCACCCAGTACATCGATAGACCGACGCTCGCGAAATCGGCACCGGTTCCCCGCTGGTTCTGGAGAAAGTACGGCAACCAGGAGATGACGCCGATCTGGTGAATCGCGTAGAAGAAAAGGAGACCACCGAGTGCGATGATGATTCCGTTCGGGGATGCGAACTCCCTCGACGCTTCCGCTTCGGCGTTCGGCGTGGAGTGGTCGGTAACAGCGCGAGTGGATGCCGGACCGTCCTGGTGCGAACGCGTATCGAGGTACGAGCGCATTACCGCAGCAGATGCGAGCAGCACGAGAAAGTATCCGGCACCGGTGACAGCATAGACCGACGACCAGTTCGCTCCCGCTCGCATAGCTGCAGCGGCCAGGAGCGGTCCTCCGAACGCTCCGACTCCGAAGAACGTATGCAGCGCACTGAGTCGACGACCGGATTCCGCACCCGCAAGCTCACCGGTGTATGCGTTCAGCATGACGTCGAGTACGCGTATGAACAATCCTGAGGCGGCAAACGCGATAAGGAGGAGCACATAGGTAGCCGATACTCCGATCCAGACGAGGGTCGCCGCGAGCAGTGCGAATGAGACAACCACCGTCTTCGGCCGCGGCATCCGCTCCGCGATCAGCAGCATAATGAGTGCTCCGGCAAAGCCTCCGGCGTTCTGCATCGAACCGATTAGCCCGGCCGCGCCGAGCGAAATCTCGAGGTCGGCAACGATTCCGGGCAAGGTGGGGCCGATAAGAACCGCGGAGATGCCGTAGAGCAGCATCGCCAGATTGTTTGTCAGAAGCGCGCTTCGTCGGGTATACATAGGGAGTGCCACGTACCATGTTGGTGGAATCGAGCCTGCGGTGCAATCGACAGTCCGGTTTCGGTCACTCATTCGCCGATGGCCATTATATGGTGATCACCCCATGAACGCAGACAAGCAGCCGGAACCACACGAGGCCGACAGCGGGGAGTGGCGGCTTGAACGCCCCGCGACCGACGAAAACGAGGTGCGTCGCCGTCATGCAGCAAACCGCAGCGCGTTCAACGAGGGCGCCCGGACGTACGCCGCCGAACTCGAGCGCGCGGCTCGGTTCCTCGCCTCCGGAAACAGCAATATGCATCCGGTCGAGCGCCGCAATCTCGAACGGTACGGGCCGCTCTCGGATTGGTGTCGAACTGCGGTTCACCTCCAGTGCGCCGGCGGTCTCGACACTCTTTCCTTGCTCGTCGAAGGAGCGGACTCGGTCGTGGGGGTCGACATATCGGAGGCGATGATCGAGTCGGCACGCGAGCTTTCCCGTCGGACCGCAATGTCCGCCCGGTGGTACTGCTGCGACGTGCTCGACACACCGAATGAGCTCGACGGGAGTGCCGACCTCGTCTATACCGGCCGAGGCGCGTTGCCGTGGATTCACGATCTGACCGAGTGGGCTGCGGTCGTCGAGCGCCTGCTACGGCCCGACGGTGTGGTGTGTATCTACGACAGCCACCCGTTCCAGGCGATGATCTCGTGGGAGTCGAGCAAGCTCGAGCTTGCTCCGGAGACTCGCTACTTCGACTACGCCGACTCCGAAAAAGGGTGGTCCGACGAATATATCGGCGAGATCGAGGGGATCGATGTCTCAAAGCAAACGCGGAAATACGAGCGGGTCTGGCCGCTGGCCGAGGTGGTGCAGGCGCTGATCGATGCCGGGCTCGCCCTCGATCGCCTCGGTGAACATGCAGAGGATTTCTGGCGACCCTTCCCCGCCCTCCCGGATAGCGAACGGGCCCGCATACCGAATACTTTCTCGGTCTGCGCGCGAAAGCGATAGCTACCGTCTACTCAGCAGGGCATGGATCGTCACCGCAACGAGAATGAGCACGCCGACGAACAGACGTGTCCAGAAGCCGGCGAGCCCGGCCGCGATTACGCCCGCCTCCAGTGA
>SLAN01000103.1 GCA_007126865.1 Spirochaetales bacterium
CATCGCGCTGGTATTGTGATTGATGATCATTCAATCCTCCTTGACTGAACTCCATTCAGCCGAACATCCGTCTCCGGCGGGACCGGCGTACGCCGAACCCTGCTTTCCGGCTACGCCGGAGAAGCCTGCCCGGCGCGGAAACCCCTCCGCTCCGGAACACGGCACATGTACACAACGTGCCTTATTGAGATTGTCGGGCAGGCGATTGATGAACTTGAGTCGAATACCGATTTGCGACTGCGAGGCGTTTCGGTGCACTATTCGGAGTATCGTGATTGATTCGGTGCTGCTGATCGGAGGTGCACGAGCTCCGGACTACCTGTTGCGTGCGGTAGCCGGAAGAGTCTCATACATAGCGACGGCCGATTCCGGTCTGGACCACGCGCGCGAGCTCGGCCTCGCTCCGGACCTGATTTGCGGTGATATGGACAGTGTCAGCGATCCGGACATCGCTCATCGGTACCCGGAAGCGCAGGTTCATCAATTTGGTCGCGAGAAAGACGAAACCGATACCGAAATCGGGCTTCGATTCCTGCGTGAGGCGGGATTCGTCAACCCGGTGATCTTCGGCGGTGGGGCTTCGGGGAGACCTGATCACTATTTCGGTATTCTGTGGACATTTGAGCGTAATCCATCGCCACGGGGATGGATCGACAGTGACGCGGAGATGGTGGTGGTAGAGGAGGGGGACCGGTTCGAAGTCCGTGCTGAACCGGGTACGATACTCTCCTGTTTCCCGGTCGGTCGCGGACCGTTTTCATTCATGAGCGACGGCCTCCGTTGGCCGCTGCACGGCTTACAATGGACGCGAGAGACCAGCGGTATGAGTAACATCGTAGATACAGAACGGATTTCGATCTCGGTAGCCGCCGGCCGCGTTCTGATCGTACGGCCGTTCGTTGTCGACTCGCGCTCGAACGGACCGGAGCTGGTGAACGGAACATGGCGAGCAACCGTGTAGAAGTCTCGGCGCCGAAGGCGTTGAGCAGCGAAGATGAATCCCGACTCGAGAACACAATCCGAAATGCACTCGGTCTCGATGTTGCGACCGACACACCGGTCTACCCGGCCCGCCTCGAGGAGAGCGCCCGCCGGGAGTTGCTCCGCGCCGAGATAGAGAAGCTTTCCCGAAGCGATCGCAGAGCGCTCTGGACACTCCGAGTCCGCAAGGGGAAGGACGAGCTCGGCGTCATCGAGCCGTACCTTCTTAACCGGAAAGAACGCGAAATCCGCCGTTCTCATGCCGCGCTGCGCGATTTCGACGGCACCATGCTGCCGGGGGAAAGCGCCGGGCTCTTCGCCGATCTCTACGATGCAGCCACCGGCATACGACCGTATTTCAGACAAATCTGGGAAGACGAATCGGCATTTGTCGAGTCTTTTTTTCGCTCGATTACTCACACCAAACCGGCGCTGCGCGATGAGCTCTCGCACTTCATGTCGCAGCAGGAGATGCAGGAGATCTATTTGCGAGAGCGAAATCGTCAGCACGTCCATCAGCTCACGATCGCACGCATCGACTCCTATATCGCCCAGCTCGATTACACCCGCTTCGAGCGAATCGAGCACGCAGCATTGCCGCTCTACTATTTGGGACCGTTGTTGCACTTCCCGTTCGATGAGTTCCTGCACTGCTACGGCATAGCGGAATCACCGCGCGGGAAAAAAGGTGTGTCACGGCTGGTTCTGAGCGAGGGCATCGATTACCTCGAGCGGCTCTTTCATGCCCTCTACCTTGCGCGACGGTTGCCCGAGGACAATCCCGCAACCGGTGATCTGCTTCAGGTCTTCGGCTTCTCCCCGGACGAAGCCGAGCGACTCGCCATGTCAATGACGTGGTTGGCGGATACCGCGCGCGATTTCAGCCGGACAATACCGCTCGCCGACATTATCCGGGTGGCACGCAGGGACCCGTTTTACCGGTTGCAGGTGTATGTTCCCAAGCCGAAGCTCGCCGAGTTCTACCGTGCAAAGCTGAAACTGACCTGTCTGCGCACACTTGACGAGCGCTTCCCGAACGTTCGCGTTGGGGTTGTCGGATACTACCTGCGAGAGCTCTTCAACGAAGAACTCGAAGCGCTGAAATTCTACGAAGCTCCGGATGCACACGGCGAAAACCTGGACGACCAGGAGGAGGAGTCGACCGAAGCACTTCCGCGACCGAAGTACGGACTGGCAATGCGCTGCCTGATCACATACCTTCACGGACATTACCGCTCGGTGCTCCAGGAAGAAGCACGGATTATCGGGCGGATCCTGCCGGCTCGCATGCGCGAAGAGCAGGGCACGCTCATGCACCAGGCAGGGGCATTCGAGGATGTCGTCGAGCGGCTCATTGCAATCGATCACGCCATGGCGCCGCAGGAGTACGACGGCCAGACTCTCGCCCGACTGAGGCGGAACATCGATCGTGATATCAGTCAACAGAAAGCGTACCGGGCATTCATCGCACAAAAACAGCGCGAAGCGTTCACGCTGATAGACAAGGCGCTCGAACACCTTACGGGTATGCGTGAGGTCTTCGAGGAGGTCATACCCCTCCATTCTCAGCGGTTGGACGAGAGCTATCGGTCGATGCGCGGAACCAAACGAAGCAGAGAAGGGCTGAAAGAAGCAGTGGAGCGAGAGATCAGGATTATGGACCAGATGGAGGCGCTGGTTACCGAAACAATCATGCTCGACGATGGGCGCTGAGCGCATTCCGAGCGAAGCCCCTCGCCGGGCAGGCTGATCGGACCGTGGCTACCTCGGAAAGGCTGCTCAAACTGTGATGGCCTCGGGCACACACACCCCGTAAACGCCGACTCATTCCTCGAACAGCCGCTGAAACTGAAACGGATCGACACCGAGTTGAAAGTACTCCAGCAGGATCGGATACTCGTCGAGTACCTCGCCGTAGCTTCGCAACGAGCGTTGAATTTCCTCATCTCGCGCCTGACGATCCGCCCGTTCGGCGGATGCAGCGATAAGGGCATCGGTCTCCGCTTCCAGCTGTGTGCGATAGAGTGACCGAGCCTCCTGATATAGCGCGAAATCGGGAACTCGATATGAGCGTAAGGCGACCTGCGTAATCCGAAGTCGGGGATGGCGACCAGAGAGATAGCCAACCAACTCCTCTTCGATCGATTCGATCGACAACTCATCGGCAGCGTCTCCGTCGGACAACAAATCGATCAATCTGTCGACCGCGGCAGTCTTGAGAGTGTCAACGGTTCGTTCATACCATCGGTCAAGATTCTCCGGCCGTAACCCGTCTTCCTCGGCGAGTTCCGGGAGCGTCTCCGGCGAAAGTGCTATGGTTATCGCGGCGCTGATTTCGTAACTCAAATCCGGCCGATCGGCCAGCACGGTGCGGTAGATTTCCCCCGACGGTAGAGATCCGGAAGCATCGACCTGCACGGTACGCGGCTCTGAATCGAAAACGTATACTTCCATGTTCGTCGGAATCAGCCGCTGCCAGCGCCACTGAAACTCGCCCGGCCGGATCGCCTCGCTCTCCCAGCCGTGAGTGCGCGAAAAGACAACACCGTACCCGTCGTCCGGGATCAGAAACTGAATCCAACCGAAATAGAAAACAACTGCTCCGAGTATCAGAAGAACGACCAGCCCTATTAGAAACTTTTTCACGAGACTTCTCCTGTACAACCGCCTTACGGACTCGCTCCCCCGGTTTGTGGGTGGTTCGATTGTAGGCTACGCGTTTCTACCCTGGCAAGGGAGGGGGCACGAAGGGGCTGAATATGTTACATTGAAGGTATGCTGGCATGGCGCCGTGCTGATCGACAGGCCGGAGAACACGTCACATTCCGTGTGCTGCGTATCCTGGAAGGACTCAGTATCTTCTTCACGTTTTTCATGCTGCTGGTTCTCGCATTGTACCTGATCGGCAGCATTCAGCAGTTCCTCGACTCAAGCCAGTTCATGCTGTTGGAGCTGTTAGAGATAACGGCAATTCTTTGTGTATTCGTCACCGCGTACTATCTGCTCGTATTGATCGTCTGGATGGTACGACGTAGGTTTTTCGTGCTTCCGCGCGTAGTGTATTCGATAGCCGCTATTCTGCTCGGTTTCGTGCTCGCATACGGTTCGAGTTTCCTGAGCGGAATGTTCGGTCCGGTGGGGTGACCCTGCATGCTCGAGCAACGTGCACCGATCGATCCCGAACACCTTGGTCCGCCGGACCGACCCCCCAGAAAGAACGGCAGAGAGGTCGCCCGAATCCGTCAGCTCGGACGGCACTTGGGGACCCTTTTCGAAGCACTTTCTCTCCGAATCAAGCCGGGCGTATCCGGGGTCGAGATCGATCTATTCGTCGCCGAGTACCTGAAAGAGCGAAATCTTACGCCTGCACTCCGCGGCTATAACGGATTCCCCGCGACGTGCTGCGTTTCGCCCGGGTGTATTGCGGTTCACGGCGTACCGTCCGACAAACCGCTGCCGAAAGGGGAGCTTGTAACCGTCGATGTCGGTGTCGAACGCGACGGGTGGTATGCCGACGCGGCGTGGACATTCGCTATCGGGCCGATCTCCCGGGAGCAGGCACGTCTTCTGAAAGGCGCCTACGCAGCGTGTCTCGCCGGAATCAAGGTGGCACGAGCCGGCAATAGCTACCGGTCCCTCGGGCGAACGGTCGCGCGCATCGCAGACCGCTATGGATTGAGCCTCATCGCTGAATGCTGCGGGCACGGAATCGGACGACAGCTGCACGAGTCTCCCATCGTCCCGTATCACGTTTGCGGTCGCGAGACTCGCAGCGCAGACACCCAGCTCGACCAGCAGTTCGAAGTCGGGCAGGTTCTCACCGTCGAACCGGTCCTTTCCCTCGTTCACCAGACGTTGATAACGGAAGAGCGCACATCCGGGCTGCGTGGCAGCGAAAACGGCCCGACCGCTCAGTTCGAACACACGGTAGTCGTCGGCCGCGAGACCGGCCACACCCTGACCGCACCAGCCGTCCCGAGCGTTGACTTTCCCCCATACTTCTAGTAGCGTCGCGCCGTATCGCGCGGCGGGGTCGACCCTATCCTATGACGGCCGTGCGGTCGCTTCTGCCACCTTAGCTCAGCTGGCCAGAGCACGTGACTTGTAATCTCGGGGTCGCCGGTTCGAATCCGGCAGGTGGCTGTTTCATGTTTGAACCGTCGGAGTCGATCGATGATTCACTCAGCCGGATCGATTTCCCTGGCAACTGTGTCACGCAACCGGGCGGACTCGTACATCAATCGGAAATGGGCGAGACAGATATACAGGACAATGTAGTGGTCGCAGGTGGCGGTTACCGGTAGATGCGCTCGCGCGACTGCGACGGTATCATTCTTGCCGCCGGACTGGCCTCACGTATGGGCGGCGAGAAGCTTATGCACGATATCGGCGGCGAGCCACTCGTGCGGCGTGCCGTGCGGAATGCGCTCGAGGCATGTGCGCGCGTGATCGTCGTGGTCGGCCACAGCGCGGACGTTGTAGGTGAAGCGATCGGTGATCTCGATCGCTCCCGGCTCGTCATTACACGGAATCGGGACTACCGCGCCGGAATGCTCGGCTCGATCCAGACCGGTTTGCGGGAGGTCTCCACTCGGTGGTTCTTCGTAGTCCCGGGGGACATGCCGGAGGTCGTGCCGCGAATCTACGCCGCTGTCTCAGGCGCAATCGGCGAGTCGGAGGAGAGCGAGGGCCCGGCGGAGGCAGGCGAACGCAGCGTACGCGCGGTCGTTCCGTACTACCGTGGCACGCGGGGGCACCCGGTGCTTATCCACAGGGGGCTGATTGCGGAGGTCCTTTCCGAGCCTCCGGAGGGCGGTCCGATGCGCGAGCTGATCGAGCGCCATCCGGTGCGTCGCATCGAGCTGGAGGAGCAGGCGATAACGCTCGATATCGACACCGAAGAGGCCTATCGAGCATACCTGGAACGGTTCAACGGCGGCGATCTGTCCTCGGGTTGATCGCGGACCGGCATTTGCCTGCACGGCGGATAATCGGCGGCGGCCAGGAGGCGAAACGCATTGATGATCGATCGGGATACCGAACGGATTTTCGACGAGGCGAGCACTTCGCGCCGGCGTGGCGACCCGGTAGCGATGGCCACGATCGTGGGGGTGGACGGTTCCGCCTATCGGCGCGAAGGTGCCCGCATGCTCATTCGGACCGACGAAGTGCGCGGTGTGCTCAGCGCCGGGTGCCTGGAAGATGACGCGATCCGAGCCGGGCGGGAAGTCCTTGAGACTGGAGAGTCTCGACTACTCGTCTACGATTCACGCGACGAGGAGGATGCTCTCTGGGGTTGGGGCAGCGGTTGTCGCGGGTTGATCCATGTGCTGGTCCAGGTTCCCGATGCGAAGGTGTTCGGCGCCCTGGCCGGCGAGCTGACAGCCGGGCGGGGCGCAGTGATGGGAACGGTTGTGGCAACGCGCGGCGATGGGGCCGGTTGTGTAGCCGGCGATGCCGGCGGGGCGATCGGTGATGCATCCGGAGGGACGGCCGGTGGCACCTCCTGTGGCGCCGGCGGCCTTCTCGGCGCTCATGCGGTCCGGCTCGAATCCGGGAAGATATTAGGAACCGCGAGCGCAGCCGCCGCCGTCGCCCCCGTGTTGGAGCGTGCGGATAACCGGGCAGCTCCAGCATTCTTCGCCGTGGAGCCGCCGGATCGAATCGAGCCGCTCGAGG
>SLAN01000221.1 GCA_007126865.1 Spirochaetales bacterium
TACCAATGCGCGTCTCGAGAATAAAGAGAGGAACGAGCACCGAATGCGGGGTGACGAGCAGCCCCATGATAAACGCCCCGTACACGAGCGCGGAGATACGGAAGCGGAATTTAGCCAGCCCGTAGCCGGCCGCCAGCGCCAGCAGCGTCGTGAGTACGGTGGCGGTGGAGGTATAGATAATGCTGTTGATGAAGTAGATGCCCATCGTCCCGCGCGTCCAGGCGACCGCGTAGTTCTCCCAGTGGAGACTCTCCGGAAGCGAGAAGATGTCGCGCACGATGACCGGATGCGGCTTGAACGAGCTGTACGCGAGCCACAGAAGCGGCGCGACGGTAAGCAGCGTGAAGGCGAGCATACAGAGGTAGGCGGCCGTCTTCCAGCCGGCTGTCTCGATCGTTGCCCGGCCGCCGGCACCCGCCCGGCCGGCGCGGGGCATCATCATCACCATTATTCATACCTCCGTTCGAAGTGGCGCGCGATCGCGCGGAGGCCGTAGATCAGCACCACGCTGAGAATGATAATCGCCATCGAGGTCGAGGCGCCGAGTCCGTAGTTGTAGAAGCGGAAGGTGTGGCGGTACATGTAGATCGCGATGACCTCGGTGTAGTGCGCCGGCCCGCCCTGGGTGAACGCCCAGATGAGATCGAAGCTCTTGAGGCTTCCGGAGACCGCGAACACCGTCGTGGTGAAGATGATGTTCACCATCGCGGGCAGGACGATCCTGCCGAAGATCTGCGGCTCGGAGGCGCCGTCGATGGTCGCCGATTCGATGACCTCCGGGTCGATGCGTTGCAGATTCGCGAGGTAGATCACCATATAGAGGCCGGTGTACATCCACAGAATCACGAAAAGGATCGGCACGATCGCGAGCGTCCGGTCCTCGAAGAGGCGCATGATATAGGTCGGGTTCCCCGTGAGCGCGCGGACGATCGCGGTAAAGGCGCCGGCGGGTGAGAAGATCTGGTTCCACAGGATGGCGACGACGACCGGGGAGATCGTAATCGGGAGGAAGATCATCACCTCGAAGAACTTCTCCGCCCGAACCATCCTCCGGTAGATGACGTAGGCGAGTACGAAGCCGAGCGGTATCTGGCCGAACACCGATATGCCGACGACGAGCAGGTTGTTCCGCAGGCCGTGCAGGAAGATCGGGTCGGTGAGCATGCGCGTGTAGTTCGCCAGGCCGACCCACTGCGGCGTCCCGAAGCCCTGCCACCGCACGAAGCTGAGGTAGGCGGTGTAGGCGATCGGGAAGATGATGACCGCCGCATAGATGAGAAAGGCCGGAGCCACCAGGGTGATGTAACTCGCGCGCCGGTACTGGATCGATGTCATGGTACCCCCACCGCAGCTCCGGGCGGGCCGCGGGCCGGCCGTCCGGGCTGCCGAATCGAATCGCCGTGGCTCGGGGCGGGCCGCAGGCGCCCGTCCCGGTGCGAACAATCGCCGGCGGACGGGGCGGGCTCCCGCCTTCACCCCGCCGCGATTGCACCGTCTGTTCGCCGCTACCGCTCGTTGGCGGCCACAAAGCGCTCGAATCGCTGCGCCACCTGACGCGGCGTGCGGCTTCCGAGCATCATCTCCTGCAGATCTCCCTGCAGAAGTCCCATCGACTCCTGTCCGAGCACCGAGTCGAGCACCCAGCCGGCCGGCGTGTCGTTAATGAACCCGGTCAGTTTGGTGACCATCGGGTCGGCGTCCCCGGGCAGGTCGATCCGGTAGGCGGGAACCGCCCCGTGGCGCTGGCGAATCTCCGAGCCGACCGGTCCGGAGTAGAACCAGATCCACTCCCAGGCGGCGTCGGCGGCCGCACCCTCGAGGCGAGAGTTCATGCCGTAGCCGGTGCCCTGGACCATTGCCGTCGATCCGGAAACGCCGCGCTGGTTCGGCACATCGGGATAGGTGCGCAGGCTGACATGTCCTTTCTGATCTTCGGTGAGCTCGGCGACGAGTGCGTTCACCCGCCAGCCGCCGTCGATGAAGTAGACAGCCCGCTCGTTGACGAAATCGGTGAGCGCTCGTCCGTAGTCGGCGGTGTTCATGCCGGGGGAGAACATGTCGTTGCGATAGAGCTCCTGGATGATATCGAGCGCCGCGGCGAACTCGCGGTCCTCGAAGCTCGCGTTGTCACCGGCGAGCACGCGGTCATACCACTCCATGCCTCCGGTGCGCTCGACGAGCGCGCTGAGGAAGGTGGACTGCATCTGCCAGCCGCCGCCGTTATCCATCGCGATCGGAATGAGTCCCGCCTCGCGGATGGCCGGTCCCTGCGCGAGCAGCTCCTGGTGCGTCCGCGGGAACTCGAGTCCCAGCTCGTCGAGCAGCCGGTCGTTGGTGAACATGACGTGCGTGGCGGTGACCTGCTCGGGAAGCTCGTAGATCTCCCCGTTCGGTCCCTGCGGCATCATGGCTGAACGATGTAAATGATGCCCATGCAAGGCGATCAGCCGCTTCCATCCATAATCTTCGAGACACTACTGAATCTGCACGCCGGCGCACGTTCGATATGTCCGACAAACTCCTGATACTCGACGCCGGCAGGCGCGAGCGGTTATCCTTATCGCAGGAGCTGAGGTACGCCATGGATCGTCTGTTCGAACGTGCGTGGGAAGGAGTATTGCTTACGATTTTTGCCGTCGGCTTGACACTCGGCATTCTCTGGGCGTCGGTGCTCGGGTTCGCAGTGCTCCTGACCGCCTGGAGCCTGTGGGTGGAAGCATTCGGCGGCGGGTTCGAAACTCTCTTTCGCGGGAGCGGGCAAGTGCTGGCCGCGCTCGGGATCGTGCTGGTCGTACGGTACGCCAATCGAGCTCGCTCGAGACTCACGCGACTTTTCTTCGGCGCACGGACGCGGCTGCCGTAACGACGAGCCCCGCTCGGGGCCGTCGGTCGGACTGCGCGCGCGCAGTTGCATGGCGCGGCGGCTGACCGGGCAGGTTTCGGCGCCGGGCGGACGTACGCTCATCCGCGCGAGCTTCACCCCTCCAGCTTGACCCCCTCCAGCTTCCGCCCCTCCGGTGCGTGCTATTCGATCACCACGTCGAGATTGTCACCCGGGCGAATCCAGCGGAGGGCGCGGATCTCGTTGCATCACCGAAATCCCGACAACGTCCATCCGAATCCCTTCGACACCCACTGCCGTCGCGTTGCCCGGCGTATTGAAAGCCGCTACCATCCGTCATGGTGGGAATCAATGGTCGTCGCTGCGGCGAGCATCGGCGGCCGCAGGAGCATTGAGGATGAAATTCACCAACGGATACTGGCTGATGCGTCCCGGCGTCGAGCCGATCTACCCGGTCCAACTTGTCGATTGCGAGCTCACCGGCGACCGTGTGACCGCGTACGGTTCGGCGCGCCCCGTCCGAACCCGCGGCGATACGCTGAACGCCGCGCTGTTGTCGGTTACCGCCCGGGCGGTGAGCGACGACGTGATCGAGATGGATGCGGTGCACCACGCGGGGGTGCGGGAGCGGGGGCCGGAGTTTCGCAAGCCGGGCCTCGATGCCCCTGCCTCCGGCGATGTGCGGACCGCCGAGGACGAGCGGAGTTGCTCGGTGCGAAGCGGAGGACTGTGTGCGGTTTTCGAGAAGGGCGAACGGTGGCGACTGAGGTTCGAGGCCGACGGGCAACTGCTCACCGACAGCTCCTTTCGCAATCTCGCGCACATGACGGTGCGACGCCGCCCTCCGGTTCATATCGGCTTCGAGGCGGCGGAGGGGCACAGCCGCGGGCGAGGGCGAGCTCAGTCGCGCGAACGGACCTTCATGGTCGAGCAATTGCGACTCTCTGTTGGTGAGCTGGTGTACGGGCTCGGCGAGCGCTTCACCCCGTTTGTAAAAAACGGACAGGTCGTCGATATCTGGAACGAGGACGGTGGAACCGGCAGCGAGCAGGCATACAAGAATGTGCCGTTCTACTACACGAATCGCGGATACGGCGTTTTTGTCGATCATCCCGGCCGCGTGAGCTTCGAAGTCGGCAGCGAGAAAGTCAGCCGGGTCGGATTCAGCGTCGGTGGCGAGCGGCTGCGCTACTATGTCATCTACGGTCCGACGCCGGCCGAGATCGTCGCGAAGTACACCGCGCTCACCGGCCGACCGTCTCGGCCACCGGCGTGGTCGTTCGGGCTGTGGCTGTCGACATCATTCACGACCGACTACGATGAGTCCTCCGTCAACAGCATGATAGACGGGATGCAGGCGCGCGAGATCCCGCTCAGTGTCTTCCACTTCGACTGCTTCTGGATGCGCGCCTACCGGTGGACCGACTTCACGTGGGATCCCGACGTGTTTCCCGATCCGCGCGGCATGCTTCGCCGGCTCAAGGAGCGCGGCTTGCGCATCTGCGTGTGGATCAACCCGTATATAGCGCAGCGGTCGAGTTGCTTCGAGGAGGCCGCCGGGGCCGGATATCTGCTCAAGACTCCCGAGGGCGATGTGCGGCAGACCGACTTCTGGCAGGCGGGGATGGGCATTCTCGATGTGACCAACCCGGACGCCCGCGCGTGGTACCGGGGGCGGCTAGCCGAGCTTCTGGAGATGGGCGTCGACGCGTTCAAGACCGATTTCGGTGAGCGCATTCCGCTCGACGTGTGCTACTTCGACGGCAGCGACCCCGAACGGATGCACAACTACTACTCATATCTCTATAACGAATTGGTCTTCGATCTGCTGCGCGAGACGCGCGGTGAGGGTGAAGCGGTGCTCTTCGCACGGAGTGCTACAGTCGGCGGCCAGCGCTTTCCGGTCCACTGGGGCGGAGACTGTGAGGCGACCTACGAGTCGATGGCCGAGAGCCTGCGCGGAGGGCTGAGTCTCGGTTCTTCGGGGTTCGCCTTCTGGAGCCACGATATCGGCGGATTCGAGCATACTGCTACCCCCGATCTGTACAAGCGGTGGGCGGCCTTCGGCCTGTTGTCGACGCACAGCCGTTTGCACGGCAGCGGCTCCTATCGGGTACCGTGGAACTTCGACGAGGAAGCGTCCTCAGTCCTGCGCCATTTCGTGCGCCTGAAGATGTCTCTCATGCCGTATCTGTACCGTCACGCTGTGGAGGCGGCCGAGAGCGGTGTCCCGCTCATGCGTTCGATGGCGTTCGAGTTCCCGGATGACCCCGCGTGCGAATATCTCGACCGGCAGTACATGCTCGGACCGTCGTTGCTCGTCGCTCCTGTGTTCGATCCCGGCGGCCGCGTACGTTTCTACGTACCGGCCGGGCGGTGGACCGATATTCAGTCGGGTGAGTCGTTCGACGGGCCGCGGTGGTACCACCGAACGTACGACTACTTCGGGCTGCCGATACTCGCCGCGCCGGGCAGTGTGGTCGTGCGGGGGGCGGTCGACGATAGTCCGGAATACGATTATGCGGCCGGAGCATCGGTTCATCTCTATGCTCCGCACGATACGCCGCGTCGGGTCGATCTGCTGCGTCATGACGGAACACGCGCGGCGACCGTTCGTGTGGAACGGCGCGGTGATATGCTTTTGCTGTCAATCGGAGTGAGTCCGGGCGAACGTGACGAGCTCGCCGAGGTTTCAGAGCTGCGAATCGTGTTCCACGCGCTCGTGTCCCCCGAAGACACGGACGATGTGCACGGCGCGACGATCGATACCGATGACGACATCGTCGTGCTGCGTCCGTTCGAAAGGCAGGTATCGCTTCCGTACCGGCCCCGGCAGGGGTCGTGAATGCTCGAATCGCTGTCGGGACAGGCGCGGTTTCGACGCGTCTCGTCGAGAGTTCTGAAAAACCATACACACGATAGGAGCCGGTGGGCGGTGTCGTCCATCGGAAAGAGGCTGGCCTTTCCGGTCACGCCGAAGGTCATGTGCGATTCGTCGGTGTGGCGTACGCGTTCTCCCGTCCGTCGATCCGGCGGTTGCGGATCGACTGCTCTCGGATCGAGTTGACGCGGTGATGCGCTGATGCTATGATGCGCCCACGATGCGTACGACGCTTAATATCGATGACGATCTGTTGCGTGTTGCGCGGGAGTTGGCCGCCGAGCGTGGTGAAAGCGTCGGGGCGGTTGTCTCTCGACTCATGCGGGAGGCGCTCACGAAGCATGAGCGCTATTTCGAGCGCAACGGCCTGCCTGTTTTCGAAGTTCGTGAAGGGGCCCGGGCGCTTACCCCCGAGGATATCCGCTCTGCGGAGGACGAAGCGTGAGTGCCCAGCTTCTCGACGTGAACGTGCTCCTCGCCCTGGCATGGCCTCAGCATCTGTTCCACGAGCGTGCTCACACGTGGTTCGAGCGGAGCAGGCTTCTGCCTCGCGAGGCGGACGCGAGCGTCAAGTGGGCTACCTGTATCCTGACCCAGAACGCGTTTGTGCGCGTATCATCGAACGCAGCCATTGTGGAGGGGGCGGTACGGCCGGCGGCTGCACGCATTATGCTGGAGCACTACACCGAGCACCCCGACCACATATACTGGGAGCTTGCACCGTCGTTCACCGGGTTGCTCGCTTCAGAAGTGCCGGCGGAGCTCCTTTCCGGTCACAGGCAGGTCACGGACGCGTGCCTGCTTCTCTACGCCGCGCATTACGACGGTGTCCTTTGCACCTTCGACCGGAAGATTTCGGCGGCGGCA
>SLAN01000133.1 GCA_007126865.1 Spirochaetales bacterium
ATCGTACCGCCGACCACATCGGTCAAAGCATCACGCGCGTTGACGACGAGGTTCATCAACACCTGCTCCATCTGGCCCTGATCCACGAGAACCGTTCCCCGTTCGGCATTCAGCGCCACGTGCATCGTGATTCCTTCGCTGAGCAAGCGGCGCAGCATTTTCTCCACATCTTCTATGATCGTGTTTATGTCGATGGTCCTCGGATTCAGCATCTGGTGCCGGCTGAACGCGAGCAGCTGCCGCGTCAGACTGACCGATCGAAAGGCCGCTTTCTGAATGCCGAGTACGTCGGACTTGAGTGCCTCCCGGTCGATCTCCTCGTTTTCGTCCTCGAGCGTTTCCACAAGAAGCTTCGAGTAGCCGAGGATCACCGTAAGCAGATTATTGAAATCGTGTGCAATTCCGCCGCTAAGCCGTCCTACCGCCTCCATTTTCTGGGCTTGACGGAGCTGCTCATCGCGCTGCCGCAATGCGCGCTCGGCTTCCACGCGCGCGGAGATGTCACGCACTACGTACACGTACCCGCTCGACGCTCCATACAGATTATCGAGAGGCGTCTCGAGAACCTCGACCGGAATCAGATCGCCCGTGCGGCATTCGAGTAGGCGAGCATAACGATCGAATCCCTTCGGCCAATAGCCTGCTTCGGCTTGCCGAAATACGCAGATATCCTCGATCGGTGTGCCGTGAATTTCATGGACTGTTGCACCACACAAGCGTTCTGCGACCGGATTCATGAACTCAACGTTCCGATCTGAGTCGGTAACTATGACCCCGTCGGTTATGCTGCTCAACGTTGTCTGCAACAGCTCCTGACGCTCGGCAAGGGCCCGCTCCATTTTGTGCCGGTAGAGCGCGATCACGATCGAAGTGCGCAACTCACGCTCGTCGAACGGTTTAATGATATACGCGAACGGCCGGGTTATTTTGGCTCGTTGCAGGGTCTGCTCATCGGCGTACGCGGTCAACAGTATAAACGGTAACCCGTACTCTCTCTGGATCTGCTCGGCGGTTTCCACGCCGTCGAGCTCGCCCTGGAGGCGGATATCGAGCAGGACAAGGTCGGGTCGATCCCGTTCCAGATTCTCGAGCACGCTTTCGCCGGAGGCATACATAGCCGGTACTTCATATCCGAAACGTTCGAGGTGCGCCTTGATGTCGAGCGCGACGACACGTTCGTCTTCGACTACGACTATTCGCGCCTGGTTTGTCGTCTGGT
Source organism: Spirochaetales bacterium (assembly GCA_007126865.1). Classification (GTDB taxonomy): domain Bacteria; phylum Spirochaetota; class Spirochaetia; order DSM-27196; family SKKC01; genus SLAN01. Next base: position 1,220 of record SLAN01000133.1, read on the forward strand.
CGTCGGTCGCTGCATCCATACTTCTACATTCTATACTACACTTGGCGGAGGCGAATAATCGATCCGGCTATCGTGTCGAGCGGGATTGATGTATCGACCGCACCGCGACGGACGGCCTCAGCCGGCATTCCATATACGACACAGCTTTCTTCGTCCTGCGCGATGTTGTATGCCCCGGCTTCTTTTAACTCGAGCATCCCGCGTGCGCCGTCGTCCCCCATACCCGTCAATATGACACCGACGACATTTGGACCGCCGTATCGAGCAGCCGAACGAAAGAGCACGTCTACCGACGGCCGATGGCGGCTCACCAGAGGCCCGCTCTTGGTCTCCACAAAGTACCGTGCACCGCTGCGTTTGAGAAGAGTGTGGAGATTTCCCGGTGCAATCAACGCGGTACCGCGTACTACGCTGTCGTTGTTCGCCGCCTCTTTAACGGTCATCTCGCAAAGCTCGTTCAGGCGTTCGGCGAACGCTGTTGTGAAGCGCTCAGGCATGTGTTGTACGATGACCATACCGGGAGCATCGCCGGGCAGTGCGGTCAGCAGTGCGCGCAGAGCCTCGGTACCTCCGGTCGATGCGCCTACTACGACCACCTTATCGGTTGTTTTCAGTACCCCCGGAGTGCCGTGCTGTTTGGTCGGAGCCGCGAGAATCGCGTCGGCATTCAGACGCGGCTGATGATCCGTCGGGACTCTTCCGACACTATGCGGTTTTGCTCGATCCGACTTGCGGACTCGAGCGTAGCGTGCCGCCTTAACCGCATCGCATATGCGGATTTTCGACTCCTCGAGGAACGCCTTTGTACCGAGCTTAGGCTTCTCTATTATCTCCACCGCTCCGTATTCAAGCGCTCGCAGTGCGTTGGCGGACCCGGACTCCGCCTGGCTGGAGCAGATAACTACCGGCAGAGGCTGTTGACTCATGAGCTTCTGAAGGAACGTTATGCCGTCCATTCTCGGCATTTCCACATCGAGCGTAATGACATCCGGGTCCAACGTTTGAAGCTTCTTCGCAGCGATAATCGGATCGCTCGCGGTCGCAATAACCTCGATCTCATCGTCAGCATTCAGTAACTGTTTCATTGTCTCGCGAACGACGGCGGAATCGTCGATGACCATCACCTTCGTGATATCTTTATGCATGAGCGGATCTCTGGTAGATGGTGGGAGCGACGCTGTAGACCGGGAGATTCGCTCCCGCCAGCGTCTCCGAATGCCCGAGGAACAGATACCCCTCGCTCTCTATATATCGAACCAACGTGCCTAAGAGCTGCATCTGCCGCGGCCTTTCGAAATAGATAATCACGTTGCGGCAGAAGAGCACGTGAAAACGCTCTCGTAAACCGTAATCGTCATCCATCAAATTCAGCCGTACGAAGCGGACTCGACGGCGTAGATCGCGTTTAACACGCACCAGAGCGAGTGAACGATCCTTGCTGCGCAAAAAATAGCGCGATCTCAACTGCGGGCTGATCGGCTCGATCCGTGCCTCGGGATACACCGCTTTCCGCGCCTGCTCCAGAACGCCGGCGGAGAGATCGCTCGCGAGTATCGTGTACTCGAAACGAGGCTGAACACGGCGAAACTCCTCCATGACAATCGCGAGGGTGTACGGTTCTTCGCCGGTTGATGCGGCACACGACCAGATCCTCAGCGGATTGTCACGACGCCCCCACCCGTAATCGTCGTAGAACCTCCCCAGATTCGAGGCCAGCCAATCGAAATGGTCCGGCTCACGAAAGAAATCGGTCTTGTTCGTAGTAACCGCGTCCACCATGTTGACGAGCTCGTTGTCGCCGCCGCGGTCCTCGAACACGTATTCGAGGTACTCCCGAAAGTCGGTCATCTCGAGCACGCGAAGTCGTTTATGCAGCCTGCTCTCGAGCATGCCCCGTTTTGATTCGGGCATTCGGATCCCGTAGGTACCTTCGATATACTCCGCGAGCTTACGGAACTCGCGATCGCCCAGGCGGAGAGCATTTGGAGGATTACGACTCATGCCGGTTTGTCACCCGTCGCATAGTTACGCTTGGTCATTTCTCACCATCATATAAAATTGTCGATCTCAAGCAAACTCGCCAGCTGTATGCCTCGCGTCATGAATCCGGCTTTTCGTTGTCGTATGGATATGCGGAGGATTGCAACTCCTCGATCCTCGTCGATTATCAAGTCCTGCAGTGCGAACGGGTCCTGGGGCGAAAGCCCTGTTTCGTCGGCAATCCCGCCGGAGAAGACTCTCTCGATTGTGTAGTTCGTGCGGAATATGCCTCTCGAGAGCTCACGAACCGTCATGCCGAACAGAGGTGCAAGCACCGCCGTTTCCACATCCTTATCAACGGCCTCCAGCACGGGATTATGCGGACGCTCTGCGAGCGCGAGCAAGCCGTTACGCTCACTGCCGTCCCGTGTCCAGTCAACACGAATGAGTGAACCGCGCTGTCTCTCGAGCATGAGCTCCTGCGCTTCCGCGAGCGTGCCGACCTCGGTGCCGTCGATGGCTGTTATAGAGTCGCCGACCTTCAGTCCCGCCTCATGAGCGGGACTGTTCGGCAGAACATATTTCACCTCCAGCGAACCTCGCCGCTCGTGCACAGAAGCCCCCATCCACGAATGGCGCACCTCGTTTCCCTGGTAAAGCCGCGGTACGATATGCTGTATCCAGAGGCTCGGGACGGCGAAGTTAACGTTCTCGAACTGCGGTATCCCCGCGAAGGCCACGCCTACCAGTTGCCCCGACTCATTCACGACGGGACCACCGCTATTTCCCGGATTCAACCCGGCATCGATTTGCATGGCCTCGCCGAGCTGCAGATAGCGGCGACCGGTAGCCGAGATGATTCCCGAGCTGATCGAACTCGAAAGTCCGCCGGGCGACCCCATCGCGTACACCGTTGCGCCCGGCCGCAGCTCGCGTACGTCGGTCAGCGAGAAAACGTATTGGGGATCGACTTCCGCTTTGACGAGCGCGACATCGAGGATTCTATCGTAGCCGACAACCCGTGCGGGAATGCGCTGGCTCGGATTCTCCGAGAGCCGTATGTACAGGCGTGAATAGCCATCGTGCTTTGGATCGACCTCACTGCGTATGACATGATAGTTGGTCACGAGGTAACCGCGCTTGTCGATAAAAAAGCCGCTGCCCATGACCTGGTCACGCTGTCCGACCCCGTCTCGTATCCTGATACCTCGGTCTACTTCGACCGTCGCGGTTCCAACAAGCATGTCCGAGATCTCGGTCCGCGACGTGACGTAATCGGTGAGTGACTCCGGAATCTCGAGATCACGATCGTCGAGTGCGCTGATCACCGATTCCACGGCGAACCGGTGGTTCTGCTCCACTGCAAGTCGACCGTACTCAATCAAGTCTTCTTCCGGGCTCTCGCCGAAGCGCGGAGCTTTGAGGAAAAGATTGAGGGCCGCCACCTCGTTATCCTCCTCGCGATACGAGTCCGCCCACGCAATATACAACTCGTTCAGATCCCAATCGCTCGCCTCACGCTCTTCAAACGCACGCGCGTCGTCCGACTGACTACTGTGTTCCGCGAGTGTGCGCAACGAGCGGTATGCCGCAACAGCCTGTTCCCAATCACCGTCCGATACGTGCTGCTCGAATTCACGTTCGATTCCGGCTACGGCTTCCGACCAGAGTGCCGCGAATCGATCGCCGGGAAGAGTATTCTCGTCCAGGCCCTTCAAGCGCTGAATCGCGCGCGAAGACTCCCCCCGTTCGATTCGCTCCTGAATCGTACGCTCGACGACCTCCTGTCTCGTCGGCAGCGGTTCGGCATAGTCCGGCGCTGTCGCACAGGCAGCGATGAGAAGCGGCGCCAGCGCGATCACCACTAACCGCGGAATCCCGCCCCGGCGTGGCGGGGCCGTCGCGAAATCCGACCGGACGTACCTACTGTATCGGAATCGGCGTGGTCCAGATTCGGTCGATTCGTAGCTCGATCGGGGGGTCGAGAAAGCGGAGAAAACGGGTTCTGGTCGTTTCGTCGACGAATGACTCGTATCGCACATCAACCTGCCCGTCTCCGTCGTAGTCCCACTCCGCGAGCCTGCCATCTTCGTAGCTCTCGATAAAGTCATAGATGCCGTCCCTGTTGCTGTCATACCCTATCCACGAGAGTACACCTTCATCATATTCTTCGAACACATCAAAGAAGCCGTCACCGACCGGGTCGCGCAAAGCACGTCGAACCGTGCCCTCCTCGTAGTAAAATACGGAATCAACCCGTCCATCGCCGAGTGTATCCCTGCTCTCGAGAACCGGGACCCCGTTACGCAGCCGGACGGACGCGGTGACTCGCTCTTCTTCTATCCGCTGCACGAGATAGCTCTCGGTCAGCAGGCGATCTCGCCGAGGCTCGAACGGGGGAACGGCAAGAGAAAACGGGAAAAACACCGAATGCACACTCTCGAACCATGGCGAGTCCGGATCGAGAATCGGAAACGCAAAACTCCTCGGTCGCAGGAACAACCGCTCGTCGCCTACGGTCGCTCGCGCTACCTCCGGATATTGCCGATACGTCAGCTCGACCTCGTCCACACCTTCCCGTATATCCAGTCGCCGCACCACTCGCTGCGGCTCACCGTCCTCGGGTGAGAACTCGATTATCCATTCCGGCCGGCCGTCCACCCGCTCGTCGATTTCCCAACGCACCAGCACACCGTTCTCGAAATCGAAACGTTCGTCTGCAAGACCGCGACGCTCTCGGTCACGTATGAGTGCACCGGTGAACCGGTCGAAGCGTTCCCGCAGCAGCGTGCGCCCGGTTTCACCGACTTCCTCGTACAAACTGTGAATGAGTCCGATGTCGCGATCGCCTCCGTGCTCGAAAAAGCGGGAAATCCGCTCCTCCTCCTCAAGGTGGTGCGCATAGCGGAAGATTGCCGGATCGTCACCGTCATACTCGAGATAGAGGCGTACGGCACGCTCGCGATCGGCCTCGGTGGCAGCCACACGAACATAACGGAGCAAGAGGGCATGCCAGTGGGGATTCTCCGGCATGGGATCGTTTTCGATACGGCGAAGCTCCTCGAATCCCGGAGCGTCGTCGAGCTCGAGGATGATGCGGAAGAATCGCGGATCGTCGGGATAGAGTGTGTCCGCCACCCGTGCCGTCGCGTAGGCCGCCGCGGTATCGCCGGATCGCTTCAACGCTCGCGCCCAGAGCCAGAGCGCATCCCGGTCGAAGTGGTCGATCCGGTCGACGTAGTCGCCCTGGTCGAAGTGGTCGCCCTGGTCGACGTAGTCGCCCTGGTCGACGTAGTCGCCCTGGTCGACGTAGTCGCCCTGGTCGACGTAGTCGCCCTGGTCGCGCCGGCCGACCGGATCCCCGAACAGAATCGGCTCGATCA
>SLAN01000090.1 GCA_007126865.1 Spirochaetales bacterium
TGATGCTTCGGTTGCGCGGTCAGCCGCCCACACCACCCGCGCTCACCAAAACGACCCGCCCACCAACACCGTCTTCGCCTACCAACGCCACCTCCGCCCACCAACACGGTGCGTGGCAGTCCTTTCCACCTATCGAGACGCGAGCCGCTGTAGTAAGCTGTTCGTGTTATGACGCTTACCGAACACGCATTGCAGATAGGGACGTCGGCGGTCGAAACGGTACGGCCGGATGAGGCGGTACGCTCGGCTCTGACCGATTTCCGGCCATCGGGGAAGGTTGTGCTGGTCGCCATCGGGAAGGCGGCGTGGCGAATGGCACGCGCGGCGCGGGAGGAGCTCGGTGAGGCGATCGCCGGCGGGATCGTGATCACCAAAGAGGGGCATTCCGAAGGGGCGATCGGGCCGCTGACGATTCGCGAGGCGTCACATCCGATCCTCGATGAGCGCACCCTTTCGGCGACCGCCGAGGCGCTCGAGATGGTGGAGGGATTGACTGCCGAGGACACGGTCCTCTTTCTCGTTTCCGGAGGTGGTTCTGCGCTGTTCGAGAAGCCGCTCCCCGGCATTACTCTCGAGGATCTGCAGTCGATTACCGGGGATCTGCTGCGCGGCGGTGCGGATATCGTTACGGTGAACAAGGTCCGCAAACGTTGTTCGCTGGTGAAAGCGGGACGATTCGCCGAGACAGCCGCCCCGGCGAAAGTAGAGGCGCTTATACTGTCCGATGTTCTCGGTGACCGCCTCGACAGCATCGCCTCCGGGCCGGCGGCGCCCGACGAGTCGACGATTGACGAAGTGCGTGAGATCGTGAAGCAGTACAAGCTTCAACCGTCGCCTGCGGTGGCCGACGCGCTGGCGACCGAAACACCGAAATCGCTCGATAACGTGCGCTCGCGTATCGTCGGCAGCGTGTCGGTGCTCTGCGCGGAAACCAGGAAGGCGACCGACGCTGCCGGTTTCCCGACGCTCTTCCTGACGTCTACGTTGCAGGGCGAGGCGCGCGAAGCCGGGCGGTTCTTCGCCGAGATCGCACGCGAGATCCGGACGAGCGGGTATCCGAGGTCTGCTCCGTGTGCGGTGCTCGCCGGTGGTGAGACGGTGGTGCACGTGACCGGCGAAGGTCTTGGCGGACGCAATCAGGAGATGGCGCTTGCCGCCGCGATCGCTCTCGACGGCCTGCCGGACGTCGCCTTTCTCGCGCTCGCCTCCGATGGGACCGACGGGCCGAACGACGCCGCAGGCGGGATTGTCGACGGCACGACCGCCGCCCGTATGCGGGAGGCGGGACTGAATCCGGAGGAGATGCTCGGCGAGAACGATTCCTACCACGCCCTCGAGGCGGTCGGGGCGCTGATTCGCACCGGTCCGACCGGTACGAACGTGAACGATATCGCTCTGTTGATGTGTGGATGAGCCATGATCCGCTGTTGCGTTATTGCCGACGACCTGACCGGGGCGAATGCCACCGGCGTACTGTTACGGAAGGTCGGGCTACAGACGTGTACGCTCCTCCAACCCGACCGTCTCACCGATGAGCAACGCTCCCGCTTCGATTCGGTGAGCGTACCGACCGACAGCAGGGGAGTCCACCGCGACGAGGCATACCGGCGGGTGAGGGAGGCGGCCGGCCGTTTCGTCTCGCCGGAAGTGGTTCTCTACAACAAGCGTATCGACAGCACGCTGCGCGGCAATATCGGCAGCGAGATCGATGCGATGCTCGATTCGTTCGACGAGCCGCGAATCGCGGTTATCGTGCCGGTGTTTCCGAAGGCGGGACGGATCGCGGTAGGCGGGTATCTCCTCGTGAACGGTGTTCTCCTGCAGCAGACCGATGCAGCGCGCGACCCCAAAATGCCCGTGCGCACTTCTGTAATCCGGCGGATCGTCGAACACCAGACGCGCTATCCGGTACAAACCGTCGATCTCGACACCGTGTATGCCGGAGCGAGCGCGGTCGCCGAGGCGCTGCGAACTATCGGAGACCGGGAGCGCTCGCTCGTGATCTTCGATGCGATTACCGACGCCGACCTCGATACGATCGCCGCCGGAATGATCGAAAGCGGGATGCGTACGGTGACCGCCGATCCAGGACCGTACACCGCGGCGGTGGCGCGGCGCATCGCCGCATTCAGCCGCGAGCGTTCGGCCGGCGCTCGTGTGCTCATGTGCGTGGGAAGCGTAACCTCGGCGACGGTCGAGCAGCTGCAGCACGCGTTCGAGAACCTCGATGTCTCGTGGGAGTTTCTCCGGGCCGAAGAGGTTATCGGCGAGCCGGAGCAGGCCGAGCAAGAGATTTCCCGCGTCTGTGAGCGGCTTTCGCGGAAAGCGGGCGACTCGGAGGTGCTCTGCATCAGCTCGAATCGACTCGACCTCTCGCGGACACTCGACCTGGCGAAGGAGGCCGAACGGCGTGGGGTGGACGCCGAGGAGCTCTCCAATCGGATCAATCGCGCAATCGCCGCTGCGGCCGAGCGTATGCTCGATTCGGTACCGACCATCGGAGGCGTGTTTGCGAGTGGCGGTGACATTACCGTCGCGCTCTGCGAGAGCTCCTCTGCGGAGGGGGTCGCGCTGGAGAAGGAGGTCATACCGCTCGCTGCGCGAGGTGCACTTGTGGGTGGACGACGGGCAGGTCTTCGGATTATCAGTAAAGGCGGAATTGTGGGGGGAACCGATGCGGCGACCCTTTGCGTTCAAAGCCTTTTAGAGGATATTGAGAGGCAGGAGACATCGTCGGGTGCCGGCGAATCGTAAGTCTTCGGGAGGTATACAGTGAAACCGATTATTGGGATTACGATCGGCGATCCGGCGGGCATCGGTCCGGAGATCGTCGCGAAGGCGCTTCAGCACGCCGATGTCTACGAGGCATGTCTGCCGCTGGTCATCGGGGATGCGGCAGTTATGCGCAACGCCTGTGAGATCGTCGGTGCGGCTTCATCGGTGAAGGCCGTGAACGCGCCGGCGGAAGCGGCCGGTGAGCACGGCGTTATCGACGTGCTCGATCTGCAGAATATCGATATCGATGCACTGCGGATGGGTGTCGTCCAGGCGATGTGCGGCAAGGCGGCATACGAGTATATCGAGCGGGCGGTCACACTTGCGAAGAGCGGGCAGATCCAGGCAATCGCCACCGGACCGATTAACAAGGAGTCGCTTCGCGCGGCCGAGGTGGAGTACATCGGCCACACCGAAATCCTTGGAGCCCTCACCGACTCGCACGACCCGCTGACCCTTTTCGAGGTCGACGGAATGCGCATCTTCTTTCTCAGCCGGCACGTGTCGCTGCGAAAAGCGATTGAAATGGTGACCGAGCAGCGCGTACTCGACTATCTGCGCCGGTGCAGCGCCGCGCTGAGTCAGCTCGGCGTGGAGCGCTCGGATATCGCGGTCGCGGGCCTCAACCCACACTGCGGCGAGAACGGCATGTTCGGAGATGAGGAGTTGCGCGAAATTGCGCCGGCGATCGAGAAGGCGCGCGCGGAGGGACTGAACGTCACCGGTCCGATCGGCGCCGACTCGATTTTCCACATGGCGCTGCAGGGGCGGTTCGGTGCGGTGCTTTCGCTCTACCACGACCAGGGGCACATCGCCTCGAAGACATACGACTTCTACCGCACCGTCTCGGTAACCCTCGGTCTGCCGATACTGCGTACGTCGGTGGATCACGGAACGGCCTTCGACGTGGCAGGCACCGCCAAGGCGGACGCGGAAGGGATGAAAGAGGCGATTCTGTCGGCCGCGCGATATGCGCCGTCGTTCGTGGCAGCGGAGGTGACGGTGTAGGAAGCCGGCGCTCGGCACGCGGCCGGCACGATGGCGGCGCAGGGAGGCGCTCATGACGAGGCCCGGAGCGGCGCCCGACCCCCCGCTCAGCCGGCCGCCGCCTTCTGCGCCTTCGCACGTTCGGCCTGAGCGAGATTGCGTTTCAGCCACGGCAGCGGCGACCATGAGATAGCTCGGCGAAAGGTTGCCGCCGCGCGTTTCGGATCGCGCTGGTAGTTGAGCTGGATTGTGCCGATGTTGTTCAGCGCCTGGATGTTCGTCGGATCGTGCCGGACCGCCTGCGTGAAGGCGTTCATGGCATCCTGCCATCGCTCGGCGTCCAGGAGCTCGTTTCCACGCCGGAGGGCGCCGAGCGACTCGATGGCGGCGCTGAATGTTTCGTCGTCGGAGGTCAGCTCGAGGCGGCGCTCGACAAATCCCCGCTCTTCGGATATCGCGTCGTTGGACTCCAGAGCCCGGCGATAGTGTTCGTGAGCTTGCACCCGCTTGCCCCACACGTAGTACATGTCCGCGAGTGCCTTCAGGCGCGGATAGTACGCTCCGTAGTCTTCGACCTCGGCGAGGAGCAGCGGCTCGGCCGCCTCGAAATCCTCCTCGCCGATATACGTCAGCGCGATATTGTGCCGGATACCCTGGGCATCCGGCTTGTGTTTTCGCAGCTTTTCGAACATGCGTCTCGATCGCGGATAGTCGCCCTCCGCCAGCGCGTTCAACGCCTGTCGGGTATGCCACCAGGTGATCGGATTACGCATGCGCTACGCCTCCTCACGTTACACGAACAGCGAGAGAATGAGCACGACGATAAACGCCGCTACACCCTGCACACCGGTAGCCGGCGTCCAGATCTTGTACGCCATGTTTGTCGGCATGCCGGAGAACTGTGCGACGACCCAGAAGTAGGAGTCGTTCGCGTGCGACACCACCATGGCGCCCGAACCGATTGCCAGCACCGTGAGCACTGGATTCAAGCCGAACGGCTCGAGCAGCGGAGCCATAATCGCAGCGGTGGTGATAATGGACACCGTCCCGCTGCCCTGCGAGCTCTTCAGGACGACCGCGATCGCGAACGGCAGGAACAGCCCGAGTGGCAGACCTTCCATCGCCTCCTCGATGAACGGAACCATCGGCGATTCGCGCAGAATCGACCCGAACGCTCCTCCGGAAGCGGTAATCGCGATAATCAAACCGGCGTTTCGCACGCCCTGCCCGATCCATTGGTCGCGTGCTTCCGCCTGGGCCGTCTTCTTCACGAGGGTGAGCGCGACGAACACGCCGATGATGAGCGCGGTCGCCGGTGCACCGATGAAGCTGAAGAAACTGTAGGCGGCGGCTTCGCCGAACGGTCGGGCGGGGAGCTGCGCGACGGAGTTCAGCAGGATGAGAACGATCGGCACGAGCAACGGCAGAAGCGAGTGGAACGTGCCCGGCAGCTTCCCGTACTTCTGAATGAGATCGTCGTACGACTCCTCGAGCTCCATCTCGATCGAGTACTTGCTCGCAACCTTGACCGCGTAGAGATAGCCGGCGAGCATGCTGAGAATACCGGCGATCAGACCGAGTCCGATTACCGCGCCGAGGTCGGCGCCGAGCTCGGCTGCGGCCGCGATCGGTCCCGGCGTGGGTGGCACGAGCGCGTGCGTGGCGTGGAGTCCGGTACCGAGGGCGACGGCCATCATCGGCATCGACTTTTTCGCCTGCACCGACAGCGCCTTGTTCAGCGGGGAGAGAACGACGTAACCCGAGTCGCAGAACACCGGTACCGAAACGACGAAGCCTGCAACGCTCATCGCCATCGGCGCCCGGTCCTGACCTACGAGTTTGAGGATTGCCTGCGTGATCGAAAGCGCCGCGCCGGTTCGTTCGAGAATCACCCCGATGATCGTTCCGGAGATGATCACGATACCGATCGCCGCCATCGTACTACCGAAGCCGCCGGTGACGGTATTCACTACGTCGATCAGCGGCATACCGACGCCTATTCCGTAGAGAAACGCGATCGTGATAAGGACCACGAACGCGTTCATCCTGAGCTTTGCCGTTGCAAAGATGATCAGTGCGACGGCTACGATCAGCAGCACTATTGCTACCGCTCCGGATACCATACAGCCTCCTATCTTCTCAGAAGCCATTACGACAACCGCGGTACGTGCCGGAAAGGCGGGCGGAGCAGTCACACATGTTTTGCGCGACCACGGTAGATCCCTTGTATTCGTCTCATGCTAAGCCGGGAATTCGATTCGCGCAATGTTAGAATCAGAGCTCGCATGCAAAGGTTCGTGAAACCGGAGCTTCCTCGTTTGCCGAAGCGCCTTCGTGCTGCTAACCTGATCGGGTTATGAGCACTGCGGGAGATGGTATTCAAGTCGGGTTTATTGGAACCGGAGTCATGGGCGGGCCGATCGCCGGACATCTGCTCGAGGCCGGTTATTCGCTCTCGGTGTATACGAGGACGAAGGAGCGAGCAAACGACCTGCTCGAACGAGGCGCCGAATGGGCCGAGTCACCGGCGGAGGCGGCCTCCGGTGCGGCATTCGTCTTTTCGATGGTCGGCTATCCGTCCGATGTGGAGGTTACCTACTACGGGGAAAGCGGTGTGCTCGACTCCGCCTCGCGCGACGCCGTTCTCATCGATATGACGACCTCCGACCCGGCGCTCGCCCGCCGAATTGCTGCGGACGCAGCCAAGCGCGGCCTGCACGCGCTCGATTGCCCGGTCTCGGGCGGTGATGTCGGGGCGCGCAATGCGACGCTCAGCATCATGTGCGGCGGCGATTCGGAGGCGTTCGAGCGAGCA
>SLAN01000031.1 GCA_007126865.1 Spirochaetales bacterium
CCTTCGTCTACCCGGAATACCACACGCTGCTGATTGTCCTCGTCGGGGTCGGTTAACTCGTAATCGACGCTTACATTCGGGTACCCTTGCGCTCGATAGTAGTCTTCGACCGCACCGGCATCGCTTCTAATCTGCGAGGAAACGACAAGATCACCGGAGGAAACCACCACCTCATCGATAAGTCGACTTGCGCGGATACTCCGATTGCCTTCAAAGCGTATGTCGCTCACCGAGGGGCGTTCCTGAACCTCGAAGTTGATGATCACGCCTTCTCGATCGTCAGGCGGCCTTACCGCCTCCGGAACGAGATCGACGAAATACTCGAGACCGTAGAGTCGATTCTGCAACTCGTTGAATCGCCGATCGGTGAACGGTTCGCCGATGAACGGCTCAACCACACCTTCCAGCTCGGATTCGCTGACGGCACTCAGATTCGAGAATGTGATATCGAGAATGGGCTGGTCCATGAACCAGTCATCGTCCTGAGCGTATAGTACACTTGGAAGCAGAAGCATGATCGCTGTCACGATCAGGGCGCTCGATCGCATAGAATCTCCTTTAGCTTAATGACCCGGTATCATATTCGAGCCGGAGTCCTTTGTTAACCTCAGTAGGTGAATCCCCACGAGAGGGTAAGTCGGTTGTCGGGAACGAACAGGCTTTCAGGCCGCTGCGGCATGAAACTCCATTCGATGTTGAAGTACGGTGTCTCGAACTCCAGACTGAGCTCCGTATCGATATCGACACCTGCGAACTGACGCTCGGCGTCCTCGAAAAGATCCTGTGACCTGAGCTGTACGAGCAGCTCGAGGAACACATCGGGGCCGAGAGAGCGTCCGAGAAACATAGTCGTATTGTCGAAGTAGCGCCCGAGACTCGGCATCGGCGCCTCCATGTTGTCGGCCGGCTCGTCGATCGCACCGCGCACGAGGTTCTGGAAGAGCTGAGTGCGGACGGTAAAAAGATCGAGCTGGAGCGCATTCCGGATACTCGATTCGACGGTACGAATGACTCCGAACTGACCGACCAGCTCGCCGCCGAGCAGGACCGCACCGGATAGGTTAATGAGGCCATCTTCCGCGGAGGTAAACACGCCGGTCCCCAGCATTGCAAGCACCTCTTCTTCGGGTAACGGCGGATCGCTCACCACTCGCACAGTCAACTCGCTTAAGCGGCTTTCGTCGGCGACCAGCGATATCCGCACCGGACCGTCCGGTCCGACGTCGCGTGTTTCCGCTCGAACCGTCAGTCTGGGATCTACATCGTCCTCCGTTTCGTTGAAGCGGATCATTCCCTCTCTCACGATGAATGAACGGTCGAAGTAGTAGAGCTCACCCCCCTGAATACCGATGTCGCCTACGATCTGAAATGACTGTTGCAGGGTATCGGCACCGATTCGCAGTCGATCTCCCGGTCGGGCAACGGCACGGAGTATCGGAAATGCCGTTGTCGGCCAGAGAAACTCCACCCCGCGTCCGGCGTCGATTTCGAGGTCCACAATCAGCCCGTCGTCGTCCGGGCCGGGAGGTTCTGAGTCCGCTTCATCCACCTCCGATAGAGTAACCGTCGTATTGTGCGCAACGATATTGCCGAGCAGCCGCACGTCCGATCCGGTCCCGACAATCGAGAACGAACCGCGCCCATATCCGTCGACGTGAACACCCCCGAAATCGAAGTAGACGTGGGGCCCCGGCGTGCCCACGGTCTCTATATCGAGCTCGAACTGCTCGAGCTCCCAGCGGCTGATGAGAAACACTCCTTCGAAGTTCGCTTCGGCTTGCCCGACGGGCGTTCTCAACGGCTGTACCCGCATCTCTTTTTCGGAGAAAACTATGTGGCCGTCCGCAGGGCCTATCGTATCCGGAAAGAGCACCAGGCGTGCCTCGACCCCTCGAGCGGTCAGCGTGCCGAAGAGATCGGGATCGAATATCGGGCCGGTCACCCGGAGCGAGCCCTCCGCTTTTCCGGCAACAAACCGGAACTCTCCGAGATCGAATATCTCCGGTACCCGCTCTACATCCAACGAGACGTGGGTGAGATTCGCTTCGACCTCGGTGGCGGAAATCCGACCTTCTGCATCCACCGAAAACGGCAGCGGTGCGGCCAGAGAGAGAGTGAACTCACCGTCGGCATCGATCATCGCACGAATGGAATTGTCGGGGCCGCCGTTGACGCGTACTATCCCGGCCTCGTCGCGGGTGAGAGAAAGCTCCCAACGCGAGGGGAGATCGGCCTCGATCGGAACATCGTCGAGAACGAGGCGGGCATCGAACGGCAAACGCTCGAAATCGAGCTCGCCCAGATCGATGGGTTCTTCGCCGCCGAAGGTGCCGTCGAGCTGAACGCGTATAAGGAACGGCTCCTCGGACCGGACGCCTTCGAGGTCACCTATGAGATTCAACTCTTTGCTCGTCAGATCAACCGCTCCGGAGACATTTCTGAGGGTCGAGGTAAGGTAGTCGACACGGACCCCTCCGAACGTAAGTCGATTCTCGGCGAACTCGAGGTTCGCCTCCGCAGAGATCTCCTCCCCGTCCAGCTCCGCCTCGATCAGCGACAGTGTCGCCGATATAATCGGTTCGTCCGGCCATCCGTCGATCGAGAAATCGCCATTGAACCATCCGGAAAGCTCTTCCATCTCGAATCGAGCGAGCGGCGATTCGCGAACCAGAGCTCGTCCATCTATTTGTCGACCGTCGTACGTGATTTCCAATTCATAGAGTTCACCGGGTCGATCGCCTTCTCCGCGAAAGTCCACCGATCCGGTGAGCCCGTCTGCGAACGCGAAGGTCACATCGGCCGTTCCCTCGATCGTTCCATAATCGTCGATGACCTCAATACGTTCGAGCACCCCTCGTCCCGGTTCGAGTTGTCCGGCGACCGAGATATCGAACGAGCGTTCATCAACCACGACCTCCTCAATGCGGGCAGTCCGCACATCGAGCTGCCACTGTTCGAGATTCGCGAAGTGCAATTCTCCGGCAAGCGTAACTCTCGGCCTGCCGGACACGCCCCCTTCATTCGGCATTGGTACGGGTATATTCACAACGTCGGCACGAGCTCGTATATCGCCGTTATCGAGGAAGACTATATCGAGCTGCGATCCGTCGTCCTCCATGAGGGTGAGACCGTACCGTTGGTTGTAGAGGACAGTAAGGTCGTAATTCTCCTCGTTCAGAAGCAACGATATCCGAGCGTTGAGCGCATCTTCCTGTACGGCGCGTACCGAAAACGACGTATCGGCGGCCCATTCGCCTCGCCTGAGCACGAGGCTACCTTCGTAGCGCTCGGCGTTCTCCTCGACGGTAAGCTCGAGACGGTCTCGCGGCTCCGCTTCGTCGGTAACAGTGAGAGTGGATGCGGCGAGTCGGGGAAGGCCCTCTCGCCCCTCCAGTCCTACCGTTCCGTTCATGAGAAGCGTATCGGTGAGCAGATCCGAAGCGGGAAGCTGCTGTTCACGTGCTATTCCGCGAACAATACCGTAAATGCCTGCTACGCGGACATCGTCGAAAGTGCCTCGTACGGAATAGTCGGAGAGATCGCCGAGGTCGGCGCTGCCGGAAACACGCAACGAGCCACGATCGCCGGGGCGGAGCGAAAGGTCGGCGTAAGCGCGCTCACCATCGAGTGAGAGCCGTGCATTGACGTCGTACAGGACCGAATCGGCGTAATCTACACGATCCGCAGAGACGAGCAACGCCGAATCCTTCGGCTCCACATTCAACCGCGTGGAGAGTCTCGGAGCTTCGCCGATCTCGAGACCGTCGAGGTAAACACTCCCGGTCGGCATGCCACTCTCCAGATCGACTGTGCCCGCGAAGATCGCTCGACCGAACGGCACCGTTGCTCTGAATTCGGGTACCCGCAACCGTTCATTATCGCCGGCGACCCGTGCATCGACATTCATCGCGACCCCGAGTCGCTCCTCGGGAAGGTCGGTGATAATGCGTGCGTCATATCTCGGCGGCTCCCCTTCGGCGAGCGTCAGCGATCCTTCACCGCTCACCACCGTGCTCAGCCATTCATTGTATTCGCCCCACGCACCACGTAACTGCCCGAGCTCCGAGAAGCGGTACTCTTCGGCAGCGACTTCGATACGCGTCTGGCCGTTTCCACGTCGCAGGACCAGATCGACCGGATCGCTATCCTGGACCTTCCGGACTTCGATCGACTCCACTCCGCTCTGAAGACGCAGTTGCTGCCGTGAGAGGACGAACACATCGGTGGAAAAACTCCTCAGATCCAGAAACCCGCTCGAGTAGCGGATGCCCGGTCCGAGTGTCACGTTCAGATCGAAATCCGATTGAACCGTGCCGAGCTCGGCTAACTGCTCGTGTTCGCCGTCGACACGTGCGCGAAGCTGCAGAACTATGTCCCGTTCGTTCTGTCGAGCCCGGAGATACACATCTTCTACGCGGATTCTGCCGTCAGGTGCCACGACCTCTACGTTCACGTTCCTCGCCGAGATGAGCACCCCCGGAGGGAGTGCGCCGGCAGAACCGTCGATTTCGTCGCCGATCCGTTCGACGTCGAGCCGGTCTTCCGCTGCAATCGACGCGATCTCCGAGTCGAGATTACCCGGTGCCGCGTCATCGATTCCGAAAATTTCCGCGAAAAACCGCACCAGGTCACGGTCACGCTCCACATCTACCGAGATGTCGGTTTGCCGAATACGCAACTCACGCAGGGAATCAGCAGGTCTGCCGAGCAGAAGCGGAATCACACGATACCGAACCTGGACACTTGAGATACTTAGAAGCGGATCGTCGGTTTCTGCCGCTTCATGGTGAAGGATATCGAGATCGCGGATCTCGAGTCGGGTAATGATCGAGGGGGAGATGGACGCGTACCGGATTTGCCGCCCGAGCCGCTGCTCGACGAGCTCGATCGTGTGATCGCGCAATTGATCCATCCGTTCGCCTATTTGCTGCCGTGTCGGCTCAAAGAGATAAACGGTCGCCAACGTAAGGACGAGAAGGATGGCGGCTTGCGCGAGGTAGCCCAATGCGGTATGTTTCGTTTCGTTCAAAGCGTTCCAGTTCCCGCATCCGACGGAGCCCCCGTTGCCCCGTTGGGTCGCGTATACGTCGTCGGTGTCCCCGGCCCGGGTTATACTATAGCACAATCGAGTGGGCGAATAAATGCCCGCCCCACCCGAAATTGATATGCGTCTATGCTCGACAGGTTCATAGTTTTCGAAGGCCTCGACGGTGCCGGCACGACGACCCAGTCGGCCGAGCTCGTCCGGCGGATACAGGCGAACGGCAGCAGCTGCGATCACGACTGCGAACCGACCGGAGGGGTCCTCGGAACGCAGATTCGCCGGGTGCTCCGCGGTGCGGAATCGCTGCATCCGTGTACCCTCGCCCTGCTGTTCGCCGCCGATCGTCACGAGCACCTTTACGCTCCGGATACCGGAATTATCGACCGCCTGGAGGCCGGACACACGGTCGTCAGCGATCGCTACGTGTATTCCTCGCTCGCGTACCAGGGCGTCGCATGCGGCAGTGAGTTCGTCGAACGCGCGAACGCCCGTTATCCTCATCCCCAGCTACTCTTCTTCCTCGAAGTTCCCGTGTCCGTGTGCCTCGAGCGGATCTCCGGCCGGGGGCCGGTCGAGC
This sequence comes from Spirochaetales bacterium, assembly GCA_007126865.1. GTDB lineage: Bacteria > Spirochaetota > Spirochaetia > DSM-27196 > SKKC01 > SLAN01. The sequence goes on from SLAN01000031.1 coordinate 5,622, forward strand.
TGTACGAGAAGGAGCATTTCCTGTCGAAGGTCGCAGAACGGTACGCCGAGGTCATCGAGCGCGCCGAGCGCGACGGAGTGGCCGTCCACCGACTCGACGGCACACGCCCGGCCGATTCCATCGCTGAAGAGGTCTGGAGAATAGTAGCCGAAACGCCGATAGTCTCAATGTGAGAGGTCGCACACTCGCGCTAGCGTTGCTCGTTCTGCTGGTCGCCGCTCCGCCGATGTTCTCGCAGCGATTGCTGTACAAGGAGCAGCTGTACCGGCTCTATCGGCGCCAATTCTACGATCCGCCGCTCAATCTGAATGAGAATATCTTCTGGCTCGAGCGCGCGCTCCGCGCCGATTTCGCCAATCCGTTGAATGCTCTGGCGCGAATCGAAACCGAGCGGGAGTGGGAACGCTATCGCTATCTTTTCAACATGCACCTGAACCTGAAGCTCACCGAGCTCTATCTTGCCTGGGCAAACCGCTATAACAAGCGGGAAGCGTACTTCTTCAACTATCCGTGGGTCGACCTGAATCTCGAGAGTCTGGAGAAGGCAGAGGATCTCTTCCAGTACGCGCTGCTGTACTGGGACGAGGCCCTCGTCTGGTCGGAGAGAGCATGGCGGCTTCGTCAGGTCGATCTCGAGCAGGTGCAGTACTGGGTCGATCGAAACTACCGGATCGAAACGGGCGATCTCGACTACGAGCGGATTATCAACGAGCACCTCGAGCGGCTGTACCGCGTACGAGGCGAATTCCTCGATATGGATTCCCGCACCTATTAGCGGGTGTCGGATCGGCCTGCGAACCGCACACTTCGACCGGGGCGTAATCGGGGCGGCTCGCCGCGTGCGCTATCGGATAGCGGGGCGCAGATACATGGCATCTCCATAGCTGAAGAATCGATATTCGCGGGAGACCGCTTCCCGGTAGAGATCGAGCACGTGTTCGGTACCGGCGAACG
>SLAN01000317.1 GCA_007126865.1 Spirochaetales bacterium
AACTTGCACAGCAGTTCGGCTATGCCGAGAAGAAGGGCATCCCGCTCGCGGAGACGAACTCGACAACCCGGTCCGCCTTCTCATCGCCTACGAGCGCGGCGAGCTCGCTTCTCGTCGTCTCGACACCGACCTTTCGCAGCTTGTCAACGGTGCGAAGCACCTCGGCGCTCTGCTCGCCGGCACCGAGATGTCCGAGGAATCGCGAGAACAGACCGCGGTGAGCGACTCGTAGCTCGATGTGTTCGATCCCGAGTGCCTTGAACGCTTCCACAACCGTCAGCAGGATATCGGCGTCGGCCGACGCGCTGTCGACGCCGACGATATCGAAATCGCACTGGACGAACTCGCGATAGCGGCCGCGCTGTGTGTTTTCGCCGCGATATGCCTTGCCGATGTGGTAGCGTCTGAACGGGGTATACAGCTCGTTCAGGTGCGCGGCCATGTAACGGGCGAACGGCACGGTGAGATCGAAGCGGAGGGCGACATCGCGACCGCCGTGATCCTGAAATCGAAAAATCTGCTTGTCGGTTTCGCCGCCGCCCTTGCCGAGAAGGACTTCGGTGTACTCGAGCGTCGGGGTGTCGATCGGGACATAGCCGAACTGCCGGAACGCCGCCTCGAGCCGATCGGTAAGCGCGCGACGAACGCGCTCCGAGTCGGGCAGTATGTCCCGGAAACCCTTGAGGACTCGGGGTGATATGAGGTTCATTGCCCCCTACCTTACGGCAGGCGACGCATGAGCGACAAGTCCGAAGGTTGTCTGCGTTCGACGTGAGCCGCCTGTGCGTCGCGGCCGCGCAATATGTTGATCGTCGAAAACCACTTGAATCCGGAAAACCGATCGTCCAGCCGGCCGAACTGGTACAGTATTCCGCGGTAGAAGTACTCGAAGCGCTCGTGCGTGTGCACCTCCCAGCCGGAAAGCTCGGAAATCGGCATTACGAACAGAAGCCCGTGCTCGGTCTCGACGAAGTCGAGATCGGCGAGTCGCCCGCGTCCGAGCTCCAATGAACGATTGGGACGGCGGCAGAGAAACTCCACACGATCGAGATAGCACCTCGCGCGTCCGAAGCCGACCGCATGTACGCGCTCTCCGCGAAATCCGATTGAGAGCTTGACTCCGGTATCGCTGAACAGCAGCGTCTCCGGCCCGTTCGACATCGCCGTACCGATTCGCTGATCGAGCCGTCGTATCTGCCATTCGTTCCACTCGACGGTCGTCGAAAACGGCGCCGGGCCGTTCACCCCTTCGAAGAATCCGTAGCGGTTCACCTGCACGGTATAGCCGCACGACGTGCAGCGCAGCGTGTGGCGTTCGGAGTACAGCGTACCGATCGCCTCGCACGCCGGGCAGGTATAGAGCACCGCCTCGAGGTGCTCCGCTCTTCGTCTGCTGCGATAGTGGGCCATCCGGGTGCGCTGGCTCTCGTAATCGTCGTGATTGAGGATTGCGGAGAGCTGGTGATAGATATCGTCGGTGGACATCGACCGCAACTCCGGGCCGTCGAATAGTTTCGTGTACCGGATGGTGACCGGCCCGGGACGGATCGACGGCGACCAGCACGGGTTAGCGAAGAACATTCCGTCGAGAATCGGCACGATCACCGGGATTTTCAGCAGCTTGACGAGCTTCGTGGTGGAGTAGATAAGCGGAAGAGATTTGCCGTCCCATGTGCGCCGCCCTTCGGCGAAAAGGCATATTACGCTCTTCTGCTCACGCGCCTCCATCACCCGCCGGATACTTTCCAGATCGCGCATACCCTTCGTTTTGGGGATCGCCCGGATCATATTCAGCAGAAACCCGAGAACCCGGTTTCTGAAGTTGCTGTCGGCCACCACGTAACGAATGGGATGGGGCGTGTGGACAGCCACCATGAACGGATCCCAGAATCCGACATGATTGGGAATGAGGATATACGGTGGGTCCGTTTTATACAGCACCGAGCGGTTATATGCACGTACTCCGAAACGCCGGCGTAACCAGAGGCCGAGCGTCATGCGAAGAAGATTGAACAGTCGGCGGCAGAAACCGCCGCGGCAGACGGCTCGACGGATCGCTTTCGTCCCCATAACGAAACGTAGTATACTCCTTCTTCGCTGGAGCACAATAGATGACATTTAGCTGGAGCATCTTCATCGATCTCGGAATTATCGCGGTTTCACTTCTCGTGGCGACTGCGTTACGAAGCAAAGTCCGCTTTCTGCAACGGTTTCTCGTGCCGAATGCGCTGACCGCCGGTCTCATACTCCTGCCGCTTTACAACTATGTTCTGCCGGCGTTCGGCGTGACGACGGAGAATCTCCAGATGCTGACCTATCACCTGTTAAGCATCGCATTCGTCGCTATGGCGATGCGGCCGAGCGCGCCGGCGGGTGAAAAGGGGGACGGACGCATCTTCGCCACGAGCGTGGCCATTATTTCGCAGTTCGCGATCCAGGTGACGATCGGTCTGATCCTGACTCTGGTCCTCATAACGCTCTATATGCCCGATCTCTATTACAGTTTCGGGTATCTGCTTCCGCTCGGCTTCTCTCAGGGACCGGGGCAGGCGTTGTCCATCGGCCGGGGCTGGGAGAGTGCCGGTATCGTCGGAGCCGGGAGCGTCGGACTGACGTTCGCGGCGGTCGGATTCCTCATCGCCTGCTTCGGCGGAGTGTTCCTCATTAACTACGGCATTCGGCACGGGTGGGTCGACCGCGACGAGATCAAAATCCTGCAAACCGACCGGGTGCGTACCGGTCTGTACCGAACCTCCGCCAGGCCGGTCGGATCGTACCTGACAACGGAGAGCGAGGCGATCGATTCGATGACCTTCAACACCGCGATCGTGCTCTTCGCGTACTTTCTCGCCTACCTCTTTCTCAGCGGTGTGGAGATCGTCCTTTCGGCGACCGGCCAGATGGGGGCCGATCTGGCGACGAATTTATGGGGTATCAGCTTCATATTCGCCGCGATGCTGGGTCTGCTGGTGAAGCAGGTCATGCGGCATCTCGGACTCGAGTATCTGCTCGAAACCAATACGCTGAACCGCGTAAGCGGGCTCTCCGTCGATATTATGGTCGCCGCCGCGATCGGTGCGATCTCCATGATCGTCGTGATCGACTATATCGTTCCGATCACGCTCCTCTCGGTTGTCGGTGCGCTCGCGGTATTCGCCACCGTACCGTGGATGTGCTCCCGCATCTTCAAGGACCAGCAGCACAAATTTCTCCGTATGCTGCTGATTTTCGGGGTCTCGACCGGGACGCTCACGACCGGTCTCGCGTTGCTGCGGGTGCTCGATCCCGATTTCGAGACACCGGTTGCCAGCGACTACGCCTACGCTGCGGCGATCGTCTTCGTGATCGTAATTCCGCTTATTCTCAGCATTAACTTCCCGGTCATGGCGTGGCAAACCGGCAACGTCATGTGGCTGTGGATCACATTCGCGATCGTGTTCGCGTATCTGATATTCAGCGCGGTCTCCTATCTCGTGCTGGCCCGCGAACGTGCGTTCCAGAGCGGCTCTCGCGTCTGGTTGCATCGCTCGAGCAGCTCGACACAGGCCTGAGTCCGATGGTACCGAGACCGAGCGATAGACTCAAAGAGCGAATGGCGCGGGTGCGCTACAAGATCGCGGTAATGAGCGGCAAGGGCGGGGTAGGCAAAACCACCGTCAGCGTTAACGTCGCCCGGGCACTCGCCGACAGCGGTGCGAGAGTCGGTCTGCTCGATGTAGACGTACACGGGCCGAATGTCCCCAAGATGCTCGGCCTCGACGAGGAGCGATTCGCGGCGACCGGATCTCCCGGCGGTGAATCGGCGGGAGGCGAGGACGAGCGAACCGAAATCTCTCCGATCGTCGCCGGACCGAACCTCGTCGCCGCGAGTGTCGGTTTTGTCGGATACGGGCAGGAGAGCGCCCTGATCTGGCGCGGTCCGATGAAGCTCGGTATTATCAAGCAGTTCCTCGAGGATATCGACTGGGGTGAGCTCGATTATCTGGTCATCGACACCCCTCCGGGAACCGGCGACGAGGTCATGACCGTTTGCCAGTATCTGCCCGATCTCGACGGTGCGGTAGTAGTAACTACGCCACAGGAAGTCGCGCTGCTCGATTCGCGTCGCACTGTGGATTTCGTCGCGCGAATGCGCGTGCCGGTACTCGGGATCGTGGAAAACATGCGGGACGCTCCGAGCGGTCCTGCTATGTTCGGTGCCGGTGGGGGCGAACGTGCTGCCTCCCAGCTCGGTGTTCCATTTCTCGGAGCCGTGCCGCTCGATGCACGCGTCGCCGAATCGGGCGACGCCGGCACTCCGGTTGCACAGACCATCCCCGGCGAAGGTGCAGGTGCCGCCATGCACACGATCGCGAACGCGATACGACTGGCTATGGTGCATCTCGGGGACAATTGAGTCAAGTTCGACCGATCAAACTATTGACTTTGACCGCTCAAACTACTAATCTCATCATATCCGGGTGACCGAAATCGAGAGTGGAGGACGTGGAATATGAGGATGTGGTATGTGCGAACGGCTCGAGCTGCCGGAGTCGGAACGGGAGGCGGGCGACGTAACCGCAGGGGCTCCTGGAGCGTGTTGGTACGAGCTCTTGCCGGTGCGACTATGGCTCTGGTGGTCGTCTCGTGCGGTGATTCGGGAATCGGCGGCGGCGAAGGAAGCGCCCGCGCAGACGCAACCGCACACGTGCGCGAGGACGCCGGCGTGGTGGCGGCAACCTTCACCATCCTCGCCGATTTCGCGTCGGCGGTAGCCGGCGACCGAATGGAGGTCCGCGTACTGACTCCGATCGGAGCGGAGGTGCACGAGCACGAGCTGCGTCCCCGCGATTTCGTGAATATCGAAGAGGCGGATGTGGTCCTCTACAACGGTTATATGATCGAGCAGTGGATGCCGCAGGTGCGGCAGGTCGCGCACGACGAAGTGGAGTTGCACGCGGTTGCCGAGCTCACCGGCGCCGAGACGATTCCGATCCGGCTCGGTGAGTACGAAGGCGTCCCCGATCCACACCTCTGGATGAATCCTGCACTAGCGATTCGGTATGTGGAGGTGATTCGCGATATTTTCGTGGAGCTGGATCCCGACGGTCGGGAGGACTACGAGAGAAACGCCGCCGAGTACATCGGGGAGCTCGAAGAGCTGAAGATCGAGCTCGAGGAGGCATTCGCCGCCGTCGCTGAGGAGCGGCGGGTTCTCATTACCAGTGAAGCCGCGTTTCTCTATTTCGCCGACGCGTTCGGTTTCGTTCACGACGGTGTGTGGGGAACGAATCATGAAGACGAGGGCACTCCCGAGCAGCTGGCGCGAGTCATGGATATTGTCACTGAGCGACGTCCCGGTGCAATCTTCTACGAGAGTACGATTTCCGACCGGCATATCAGGAGTATCTCGGACGATACCGGAGTTCCGGTGGCCGGGCCGCTCTATGTAGATTCGGTCAGCGAGCCGCACGGGGAAGCACCGACGTATCTGGAGATGATGCGATTGAATGCGGAGAGGATTGTGGACGCTCTTGGAGAGTAATGACGATGAACGATGCGACCGGTTTACGACAGCGTGAGCTCACCCGAGAGATAACTCGAAGTTACGCCGCCACAGTAGCAGCAAATGCGGTCTCCGCGGCGTACGACCGCGACCTCGTTCTTCGGGAGGTGAGCTTCTCCCTCGATGCGGGTCAGCTCGTGGCGATCGTCGGGCCGAACGGGGCGGGGAAATCAACGCTCTTCAAGCTGCTCACCGGCATTAAGAAGCCGGCAGGCGGTACCGTGTCGGTATTCGGCGACACGGTGTATCGCGCCCGGCGCAATAATCGAATCGCGTACGTCCCGCAGGAGGCGGAGATCGACTGGGATTACCCGGTCGTCGTGCACGACGTCGTGCTCAGCGGACGGTTCGGCCGTATCCGGGAGGAGGGCGGCCTGCGCAGCCTTCTCCCGCCGAGATTCGCCGCTCGCCGGCACCACGAGGCGTCCGCCGCGGCGCTCGGCTCGGTGGGGATGAGCGACTATGCCGATCGACCGATCGGCGCGCTTTCCGGTGGACAGAAAAAGCGCGTCTTCCTCGCCCGCGCGATCGCTCAGGACGCCGATCTGCTCCTGCTCGACGAGCCTCTGGCCGGGATAGATCGAGCGACCGAGTCGGTGTTCTTCGAGGTGCTCGTCGAGCTCAGATCGGCGGGAAAGACTGTTCTCATGATTACCCACGACTTTCCGACCGTCGAGAAGTTCGCCGACACGGTAATGCTCCTGAGTCGTAGCGTTATCGAGATCGGCCCACCGGCGAAGGTCCTGACCGATGAAAACCTCGAGCGGACCTACCACGGCAGCGTGAGGAGGGGACGATGAAAGCTCTCGAGTCGTTGGTACAGACGCTGATCGACATCGTAATGTGGTTCGTCAATCTGCTCCCTCCGGTACTCTCCGATCCGTTCCAGTATGCGTTCATGCAGCGTGCGCTGCTGACATCGCTTGTCGTCGGCGTCATCTGCGGCGTGCTGTCGTGCTATATCGTCCTGAAGCGATGGGCGCTTCTCGGAGATGCGGTCAGTCACGC
>SLAN01000044.1 GCA_007126865.1 Spirochaetales bacterium
CACCGCGGTTCGCTTCGCTGCTGCTCGTCTCGCCGCGAGCCGGCCCGGAGTGAGCGGTCTCGCTGCGTTTCGACCCGAAGAGCTTCATACCTCTCCCTCCTCATGGTAGGCGCTGAGAAATTCTATGAGATCCTGTACGGTGAAACCGTAAGAGGCGGCCTGGCTCACGAAGCCGCGAACCAGCTGCGAAAGGATCTGCTCGCGGTCCGTGTCGGAGAGCGCGATCTCCTTGTCGCTGATGAAGGTGCCGGTCCCGTGCTGCGTGCTGACCAGCCCGCGGATTTCCAACTCGTTGTACGCGCGCGCGATCGTATTCGGGTTCACCTGCAAATCCACCGCAAGTCCTCGAACGGTCGGAAGCTGAGAGCCGGGCTTCAGGCGACCGTCGGCAACCGCCATCTCTATCTGGAGTATGATCTGACGGTAGTACGGAATCCCGCTTCCGGGGTCAAGCACGATCTCTATCGAACGCTTGTCTTTCGCCACACCAACCTCGTCCGTTTCATTCATTTTTGTATTATATCACTAATACACTGGTATAGTGATACACATTGCCCGGTGTGTCAACAGAAAAAGCGTCGGTTATGTAACGAATTTGCCTCGCGTGTGGAGTTGAGTCTGGGGCCCGGCCTTCTCCGGGCCCCATCTTCTCGGGGCCCGCGTACCGGCGCAATTTGGGCGCCTGGCCTCCTCCGGGCCGCGTACCCCCGGGATTCGGGGCCCCGCCTTCTCAGGGCCACGAGCACGGCGGGCTACTTGTCGGCCTCGGTCAGGCCTTTGACGAAGGTCTTCTGCATGCCGAGTACCAGCAACATGGTCGGAATCATCGAGAGGATGGTTATGGCCATGATGATGTGCCAGTCGGCCTGCGCGTCTCCTGCGTTCAGCATTCGACCGAGACCGATCATGAGCGTATAGAAGCGCCGTTCGGTGGTGATCAGAAGCGGCCACAGGTACTGGTTCCAGCCGTACACGAACTGGATAACGACGAGAGCCGCAATCGGCGTGCGCGACATTGGAACGAGTATGTAGCTGAAGAAGCGCATCGGCCCTGCACCATCGATTTTCGCCGCCTCGACGAGCTGGTCGGGAATCGTCATGAAGTACTGTTTGAAGAGAAAGGTTGCCGTCGCCGATACCGCGAGAGGCAATATAAGCCCCACATAGCTGTTGAGCATTCCGAGGTCGGAAACCAGTCCGTATGTCGGCACGATCCGGACTTCCACCGGCAGCATGAGGGTCATGAAAATAATCCAGAAGAGAATGCTGCGTCCGGGGAAGCGAAAGAATACGATGGCGAAGGTCGAAAGCAACGAGACGATTATTTTCGCTACCGTTATGCCGCCGGCCATGATGAAGCTGTTCTGAAGCATTACCCCGGCGCCGATCGCCCGCGCACCGCCAAGGCCGCGCCCACCGTGGAAGATAGCCTGGTAATAGTTCTGGATGATTTCACTTCCGGGCAGAAGCGGCATCGGTCGCTGGAATATCGCCGGAAGCGGGATGGAGGACGCCACGAACACGAAGTAGATCGGAACGATAACGATAAGGCAGCCGATAACGAGAAAGACATGTCGGAAAACCCTGGTCGGTGTTGAATCGGAAATCATCGCCTTCCCCCTCAGTAATACACGCGGCGTTCCACGTAGCGGAACTGGATGAGAACGAAGACCATGACGAATGCCATGAGAATAACCGACTGAGCCGACGATCCACCGTAATCGAGGGATCGGAATCCGTCCCGGTATATCCGGTAGACCATGGTAGCCGTCGAGTTATTCGGCCCGCCTTCGGTCAGTGTATGGATTACCGGGAAAGTATAGAAGAATACGTAGATCGTATTCACGATTGCCAGAAAGAAGGTGGTCGGTGAGAGGAGAGGGAAAGTGATTCTCCAGAAGCGCGACACCGGCCCTGACCCGTCTATCGCCGCACTTTCGAGCAACGAGTCGGGAATCATCTGCATTCCGGCGAGATAGAAGAGAAAGTTGTACGCGATACGCTGCCATGAGGAGGCCGCGACCACCAGCATGAACGCCTGCCACGGGACGATCGCGTGGTTCCATGTAATTCCCAGAAGCCTGAGTGCGTAGGCGACAACCCCGACCGCCGGACTCATGAGGAAGAACCACATGACGCCTGCGACCAGCGGTGCTACGGCGTACGGCGAGATGATAATCGTCTGATAGTAGATTGCCTTCTTGCCGATGTTGTTTGCGAGGCTCGCGAAAAAGAGCGCGAGCACCATAGTGATAACCGCGACGGCCACGGAGAAGGCAAGCGTAGTCCAGATCGATTGGACGTACTGGGCGTCGTTGAGGACGCGTTCGAAGTTGCCGAAACCGATAAAGGTCCTGGAAAATCCGAACGCGTCTTCGCGATAGAACGCCATGATCAGTGCCTGAACGGCAGGCACGATGAAGAAGACCGCCGTCAGCGTCACTTCGGGAGCCAGGAGTAAGTATGGCAGCCCCTTGTCCTTGAATACGACGCTTTTGCCCGTGACCATAGTCGAGCGACCTCCCGTGCACTTCGCCGGCTCCCGTCCGCCGCACGTGGCGACGAAGCGAAAGCCGGTTTCATGCCTCTGAACGTATAGCTTAAGGTGTCTTGCCGTTATCGGGCAACGGTTCTCTCGAACTCACGAAGAAGCTCATTACCGCGCCGTACCGCGTCGTCGAGCGCCGCCTGGGCACCCATATCGCCGGCGAAGATCGCCTCCATGGCATCCAGAATCACGGATCGGCCCTGCACGTAATTGCCGAAGCGGATACCACGCGAGTTCTCCGTCGGTTCACTGAGCGTGATTTGTTCGATCGCTGTGTTGTGGATGGGAATCTCGTCGTAGAAACCCTGCTCGCGGGTAAGCTCCCAGGCCGAGTTGGTGATCGGCAGATATCCGCTGAACTGATGCCAGGCTGCCTGAACCTCGGTCGACGAAAGGTACTCGAAGAACTCCGCAACGCCTTCGTACTCGATGTCGGAGTGACCGTCCATGACCCACAGCGAGCCGCCGCCGATAATCGAGTTCTGCGGCGAATCGATGATCTCCGGCCAGTACGGCAGGAAGGTCGCGTTGAACTCGAAGTCCACGCTCTCAGCGATTCCTGCGTATGCCGCCGAAGAGGCGATGTACATCGGTACGTCACCGGCGTTGAACAGAGGACCGGCGGCACTTCCGCGTCCGCCGTACTGGAACAGGCCGCGCCGGGCGAAGTCGGCGAGCGCCTCCATATGAAGGACATGCTCCGGACTGTTGTACACGAATTCGGTTCCCCAGCCGTCCATTCCGTTCGCCAGCGTTCCCATGGGAATGTCGTGCCACGCGGAGAAGTTCTCCATGTTGGTCCACGACGGCCACTGGAAAGTGAACCCGGCGGAGTAGTTACCGGTGGCAACGAGCGCCTCGGCATACTCTTCAACGTCATGCCACGTCTCGGGCGGGTCGTTCGGGTCCAGGCCGGCTTCGCGGAATGCATCCACATTGTAGTAGAAGATCGGGGTCGAGCTGTTGAACGGGAACGAGAGCATGTTGCCGTCGAGGTCCGAGTAGTAGGCGGTTACCTGGTCGAGCACGTCGTCGGTGTCGAACGGCCGATTGTAGTCCTCCATGAGCTGATAGACCGGGTAGATCGCCTCGGGATTGCCGTGCATGGTACCGGTTCCGACGTCGTAGACCTGGAGAATGTGCGGGGGGTTGCCGGCACGGTATGCGGCGATCGCACTCGTCATCGCCTCCGCGTAGTCGCCCTGCTCAATGACATTCACGATGTATTCGTCCTGCATGGCGTTGAAATCTGCCGCCATCCGCTCGATCTCCTCACCGAGCGCACCACCGAGCCCGATCCACATTTCGATCTCGAGCGGGAATTCCGGCTCCACTACCTCCGGTTCGCCCGCGGCGAACGCGAATGAGGGGAGCAGTAACACAACACATACCAATAGCGCCAGTTTGCGCATATGGGACCTCCTGTCAGTTTTTCGTGTCTTCGGTGCACGCAACCGTACCGGCCGTCGATGCACTTCCACGCTGGATTCTCGTGCCGTGGCCGACCTTACCTGCCAATGCACGCCGGCCGGGCACCGCATGCGCACGGAAGACGCTCTGGAGTAAACCCGATTCGTGTTAGCATTTTGTGAGCGATCACGATAATTCACGCCCATTAACGCAATGAGCAGTCGAAACTGTGATTTTTGTACAGCGCGACTGAACAATCGTTCGATCTCCCGTACAGAGGAGCGTAGACCCACTTCCGGCAGCTGTCAACGATTTTGTTGGACAATTGTTAGAGGAGAGACGGTATCGTTGTCTGTGATGCCGACGACCGCGCCGTTCGGCAATCAACGAACGATCACCGCGAATCGGTACATCCCCGGACGAATCCGATAGCGCTCGCGGGTGTCGGGGCCGCAGCTGTTCGTTCCCAGTCCGCGCTGTCGATAGTCGAGCGAGAGCACGGTGAGCTCCCGGTCGGGCACGTCGCAGGTATGTAGTGCCCGGTAGAGGTCGTCGTCGCGATGGTGTGCAACCGAAAATTCCATCGGCTCCGGAAACACGATGTGAATGGACGGGAGAGCCGTGGCGAGTTGCTCGCGCTTGCCGGATTGCTCGCGCTGGCCGGATTGCCGGATGCCGGCGGCATGAAGCGACACCCAGCGGACATCGCACGCGTTTCCGTTCTCCTGCGGCATGATGTACGGAACGTATCGACCCGCAACGGTCTCGCGATATCGGCCGAGACGCGCACCCGCCTTCCGGTCACGGTAGCTCTCGTGCGGGCCGCGACCGTACCACTCTACGGTGTCGTATGCGTCGGTGAGCTCGGCGGTGAGCCCGAGACGAGGGAGCTCCGGCACGAGGTCCGAAATCCGCGCTCCGGTCGCTATCGAAAGCGTGCCGTCCGGGGCGAATCGGTACTCGACTTCGAACGATGCGATATCTCCCGCCTTGCACTTCACCCGGTAATGCCCGGTTGCCACCAGCGACCCGTCGTTGTGCTCCTCCGGCTCGTCGAATCGGTCGCACTCAGTTCGCAGCGAATCGAGGCCGGCCTCCAGCCAGCTTCGCAGCGTGTGATCGCGGCCGCGCGAACGGATCTTGATGCCGTCGTTGTCGGTGGGAGCGCGCCAGAGGTTCGGCTTCAGCGGCGATTTCAGACACTCGGCTCCGTCGCGGCGCAAGCTGTCGAGAAATCCACCGGTGAATCCGAAGGTGCCGAGCGCGTGATCGACGGTAATCCCCGGGCCGCCGTGCGAGACACTCGGTCGAAGCGAGTTCTGTGCCGGATGATCTGAGCTCGAACGTCCGGCGGGCGTTGAGTCTCCGGGCGATTCGATCGACGCCGCAGCGCGCCACGGAAGCACCCACTGCTCCCAGGCGGTCTCGTGGCCTGCCGGGATCATCGCGGGGAAAAGGTCGACCGCGGCGGCGGTACCGGCTGAACCTGCGGCGCCTCCACCGTTCGAGGAGGTCACCGGCATCAACCGGCGCGCTGGAAGTCCCTGCTCGGCGCGCGTGAGCGCGGAGACGGTGAGCGTCGCCTCGCTTCCGGCGGGCATCGGCGGCCGCTCCACCGGCAGGCGTATCTCGCGGGAGTGCCCGGGGGCGATCGGGGTAACATCAACCTCCCCTTCGGCAACGACCTCCCCGTCGACGGCGAGCCGCCAGCGGAACTCGAGGTCCCCGGTATCGGTGAAGTCGCGCCGGTTCTCGATTGTGACGCGCCCGGCGGCCGGATCGACGGCGCTGAAACGGATCGGCTGGGCGACCTTTTTGAACTCCCACATCGCCGGGTGCGGCGTGCGGTCGGGCCAGATCAGCCCGTTGATGCAGAAGTCGGCATCGTTCGGCTCGTCGCCGAAGTCGCCTCCGTACCCCCAGTACTCGCGCCCGTCGTCGGTACGCTTCAGCAGACCCTGGTCGACCCAGTCCCAGATAAAGCCGCCCTGCAGGCCGCCGTTCCGGCCGTGATATCGATCGATGAGCTCCCAGTAGTCGGCAAGGCTGCCGTTGCTGTTGTTCATCGCGTGGGAGTACTCGCACATGATGAACGGCCGGTAGTCGTCGGTCGTCTGCGCCCAGCGCTCCACGTCGTCGATTTCCGGATACATCGGGCAGACGAAGTCGCTGACCGCGTGGCCTCCCGACCATACGCGACCGGCCTGTCCCCACTCCGGGTGCATCGCCCCTTCGCAGTGCAGCGCGCGCGTAGGATCGACTCTGCGTACCCAGGCGGCGGCCGCGTCGTGATTCGGGCCGTAGCCGCTCTCGTTCCCGAGCGACCATGCGAAGATGCACGGGTGGTTGCGCGTGCGCAGGACCATGCGGCTCACGCGCGCGAGGAAGGCGGCCTGGTAGCGCTCGTCGCGGCAGATCTGGTCGTAGTAGTGGTGCGACTCGATATTCGCCTCATCCATGATGAGAATGCCGTACTCGTCGCAGAGCTCGTACCAGCGCGGATCGTTCGGGTAGTGCGAGTTACGCACCGCGTTGAAGTTGAACTGTTTGAGCAGCCGGATGTCGGCGAGCATACTCTCG
>SLAN01000173.1 GCA_007126865.1 Spirochaetales bacterium
GGCGATGCCCGAGCGGCCAAAGGGAGCAGACTGTAAATCTGCCGGCGTACGCCTTCGAAGGTTCGAATCCTTCTCGCCCCAAAACCGAAAAGTACGTATGCCGAAATGGTTCGAGGACGGTCTCAACTTCACATGCACCCGGTGCTCCAACTGTTGCCGCCACGAATCAGGGTACGTCTTTCTCTCCAATCGCGATATCGAACGGCTGGCAAAAGCATTTCAGCTCGAAGTCCAGGAGTTCGTTGAGCGCTACTGTAAACGGGTTGATCTGGGCGTCGCCACCCGCACAAGCCTTCGCGAGCAGGAGAACTTCGACTGCGTTTTTTTTCGTGACGGACGATGCAGTGTCTATCCGGTCAGACCGCTACAGTGCCGAAGCTATCCATTCTGGCCCGCCGTGCTGGAAAATGCCGATAATTGGAATGAGGAGGCTCGCCACTGTCCCGGCATAAACGTCGGAGCGCGGCACAGCGGGCAGACGGTTCTCGAATGGCTCGAAGCGCGGGCCAACGATCCGCCGGCCACATCCGAGCCTGAGTATTTTCGATAGACGGGGAGGGATAGCGTGCACTATACCTTCTGGGGTGCGAGGGGTTCGATTCCAACACCGCTGACCACCGAACAGGTAAAGCAGAAGATTTCGGCTGTGGTAGGTCGGATACGTCCGGCAGATCTCAGCTCACCGTCCCATCGTGAGGCATTTCTGGACTCACTCCCCGCGTGGCTCTTCGGAACACCGGGAGGAAACACGACCTGCTTCGAGGTCGAGCTCTCCGACGGTACGGCACTCGTTTTCGACGCGGGATCGGGCTTGCGCGAGCTTGCACGAAAACGGATGCAGGCCGACGAAGGTCCGAGCACCTACCACCTTTTCTTCACTCACTTTCACTACGATCACCTTCAAGGGCTGCCGTTTTTCATTCCGTGCTACCTTTCGAGCTTTTCGGTTCGCTTCTACAGCCCGGTGCCCGATTTCAGGAATATCGTAATCGACCAGATGCGACACCCGTATTTCCCGGTGACCATGGAAGGCACCATGCAGGCGAACCTCGAGTTCAAGAGCCTTCCGGAAGGTGGCGAGCTCAAGCTCGGAGGCGCACGCATTACCTGGCGACCGGTTTCGCATCCGGGCGGCGCATTCGCGTATCGCATCGAGGAGAACGGGAAGAGCATCGTCTTCTCGCCGGACGTTGCACTCGGCGAGGACGAGTTCGAGCGAAGCGAGCGGAACCGCCGATTCTTCGGCAACGCCGACGTGCTGATCCTCGACGCGCAGTACACGCTCGGAGAGGCTATCGAGAAATACGACTGGGGTCATTCCAGCTACAGCCTCGGCGTAGACTTTGCGACCGGCTGGAACATCTCGACACTATACCTTTTTCACCATGAACCGCTCTACGACGACCGTAAGCTCGATCGAAATCTGCATGCCGCCCGCTGGTACGCACAGAGAAGTGGAAATACAACCCTCCATATCGATCTTGCACGCGAAGGGGAACGTTACGAACTGTAATCGGCTCTGGGTATTCACTCCCTTCCAGTGCTACTATTGGTACGTGTATGGAGCCGAAAGTCGAAATTTCCGGTAACCACGCAACAGCCGTGTACGTTTTTCTTAAGAGACACGAATCGCAGCTCGATCGAAGCTGCCGGGCCGTGTTGAACGACTTGGAAAAGGCCGTGCAGCGCCATCTTTCGATTGAAGAGCTCGAGCGGATTCACGGCCGCGAGCAGGGGAATCAGACTTGAAACGAAACAGCATCACCAGAAGAGCGGTCGGCACGCCGCGACGTTCGGCGCTATTCACGGCATTGGTCGTGTTCACGGTACTTTTCGCCGTTTTCTCAACCCAATCGGCAGGGGCTCAGTTCAATCCACCGCCCGGAGCCGAGGACCCGCCGCTGTTCCTCTCACCACACAATCTCGGGAGAGGCGCGTCGGTTACATCTCTCGATTCTCCCCGTGCCGACGCTGTAAACCCTGCGGCGGCCGGCGGAGCCGAGCGGGCCGTACTCGACCTGAGCTACACCGGTATCACCGGTTTCGGCCGCGATGGGCAGGGGTGGGACGGACACGGTGTCAGTCTCGGTGGGACATTGCCGACTCGCTACGGCTCGTTCACCGGCGGACTGAGCTTTCTCACAGCCACCCTCCCGGACTACAACCTCGGAACTACGGTCGGCACCAAGTTCAGCTATGCGCGTGATGTCTGGGACGATCTCTCTGTGGGCGCCGGGGTGAACCTCGATTTCGGCGGAACCAACGACCGTCTCGCACTCGGCGCGACTCTCGATCTCGGCATGCTATACGCGCCGCCTCGCCTGTTGGGAATCGACAACGCGAGGCTGGGGGCCGCGTTTCGAGACATTGGATACGGCTATCGCCCGTTCGAAGACAGCAGCTCGCAACCGAGCACCTTTACTCCCGTGGTCGGTCTCGCGATTCCGCTGGTGGACACCGACGACGTGACACTCGAGCTCAGCAGCGATATCAGTGCTCCGACATTTCAGGACGGACGGCTGGATATCGGAACAACGCTCTCACTGTTCGACCGGGTCGACATCAACGCAGGGTGGGGCGCAAGCGCCCGCGAGCTGATCGAGCAGGATCGCCCGCGCGGAAGTCTTCTGCCGTCTTTCGGGATTTCGGTGAACTTCGGTGCCGATCTCCGCGGTCGCACCGCCGAGGATTCGCTGATCGCCCGCCAGGGTTGGGACCGCAGTGAGGTTCGCACACGACTCGCCGCCCGGCCGCTGTACGGCAGCGCATGGGCGATCGGTACCGGCGTCAACATTCCGCTCGGGGTCACCGATGAGACACCACCGGATGTGCGTATCGACTATCCCGAGCATCTGTATATCGGTCCGAACAACTCCGGGGTGAACGACGATCTCACGCTTCCTGTATCCATTACCGACGATCGCCTGATTACCGGCTATGAGCTACGCATCGAGAACGACGACGGCGAGGTGGTCCGCACGATTCAGAATCGCACCGAACCGCCGACGGAGAGAAACATCAACACCTTCTTCGAGCGCCTTACCCGTGTGGACACCGGCATCGATGTGCCGGAAAGCATTCGCTGGAACGGACGTTCGGACTCCGGAAGGGTGGTTCCCGATGGTCTGTACCGCTTCACGCTGTACGCGTGGGACGACAACGGAAACGAGGGGCGTTCGCAGACGCACGAGGTATCAGTCGATACAACACCACCGAATGCGCGCATTACCACGCCGTTCGGCGCCGAGCGCATATTCTCTCCGAACGACGACGGCACGCGTGATCGCTTCCCGATCGAACAGGAGGGTAGCGAAGAAATCGAATGGGTCGGACGAATCGTAAGCAGCGAAGGCGAAACCGTCCGCACATGGCGCTGGACGAACGGTTCACCCGAACCGGTAGCGTGGGACGGGCAGACCGACGACGGTGAATTCGCCGACGACGGTGTGTATAGCTACGTACTCGAGAGCACCGACCGGGCGGGCAACGAGTTCAGCGGGCGTCTGGCCAATATCATCCTCGATACCGAGCCGACTCCGCTCGGCATAAGTATCGATCGCCGCTATCTCGCTCCGACCGGGAACGGGGTAAACGATACGATCACCTTCGAGCTCGATGTGCCGGTACGCCGGAACATCGTGTCGTGGGAGCTTACCGTTGTCGATTCAGACGGCGTTGACGTTTTCTCCCGGTCGGGCGGCTCCGACGGCCCGCCGGAACGCTACGAGTTCCGGGGACGGAGGGCCGACGGAGCACGTATCGCCGAGGGCGATTACCGGGCCCGCCTGAGCATGCTCTACCGCAACGGGAATGAGCCGGTTGCAACCTCCGCCCCGTTCACCGTAGATGTGACGCCGCCGCAAGCGGTGGTAAGCGGCGAGGTCTCCGTCTTCGCTCCGACGGGCGACGGCAATCGAGACGTTATGGTGCTCTACAATGAAGCGAGCGGCGGCATAGAATGGTACGGCCGGATCATAGACGATAGTGGGAACACGATCCGCGAGATCGAATGGAGCGGGGTAGCCCCGGCCCGTTTCGAGTGGGACGGAACTCGAAGCGACGGCTCTCTCGCACCGGATGGTACATACGAGTACGTGCTCGAAGGGGTCGACGCGGCGGGTAACCGGGGCGGCAGCGAGCCGGTTTCGTTCCGCATGAACACTCAGGACACCGATGTGCTCGTGACCGCCGAATACTCGGCCTTCTCGCCCAACGGAAACGGTGTGCGAGATACCATCGATCTCTTCCCTCAATTGCGGACCACCGACGGCGTCGAGGGCTACAGGGTCATCGTGGTCGACGACAATGACGAGGCGGTACGTACGTTCTCCGGTTCCACCGTTCCCTCGAGTCTGACGTGGGACGGCATCGATCGTGACGGACGCCGGGCGAGTGACGGGCGCTATTTCGCGCGGCTCGAAGTAGATTACGAGACTGGTGTCACGGCGGACGCGACGACCGCCGATTTCCGAATCGATACGGTCGCGCCGGAGGCGACGATTTCGATCGACGAGCGGCTGTTCTCTCCGGATGGAGCCGATGGACGACCGAGTGTCACGATTACGCAGGAAGGCGACGATGACATCGTGTGGACCGGAACGGTGCTCAACGAGGCGGGCGACGCGGTTCGAACCGTACGCTGGAGCGACGGTCTCGAACCGTTCATCTGGGACGGTCGCGACGATGCCGGCAATGTTGTACGTGACGGTCGGTACACATACGAGCTCTCGGGCGCAGACGAGGCGGGAAACTCGACATCGAAAGAGATTGACGAAATCACCGTCGATACACGTGCTCCGCGTATTTTCCTCACCGTCGAGGATTCCGGGTTCTCGCCGACAGGCACGGGACGCCACGAAGATATCGGGCTCGAACTGCTGATCACACCCGCCGACGGTGCGGATCGATGGACACTCACCATACACAACGAAAACGGTTCGGCGGTGCGTACTTTCGAGTCCGAGGATGTTCGCAACGAAACCGCAATCCGGTGGGACGGTCTCGACGACAGGGGCGATCTCGTGGAACAGGGAGACTATCGCGCGGAGCTGCTGGTGGAATACGCGAAAGGCAACCGGCCGACAACGCGATCTCCCCAATTCGAGGTGGTAACGCGAGCTCCGGCGGTGAGTGTCGATCTCGATCACCGGCCGTTCACTCCCGACGGTATCAGCGGTCCCGAGGAACTCGAGTTTCAAATTGATGTGGACACGATCGCCTCCATCCAGTCGTGGGAACTGGAGATTCTCGACCGGAACGAACGGTTCTTCAACGAGTTCTACGGAACGGGACGTCCTGCTTCGGTCATCCGTTGGGACGGCAGAGCGGCCGACGGAGAGCTTGTGATCTCGGCGGAGGACTATCCGTACCGTCTGCACGTCGTGGATGTCTATGGCAACGAGACATCGGTCGAGGGTCATGTACCTATCGGAATTCTCCTGGTACGCGACGGCGACCGCTACAAAGTTCAGATTCCGAGCATCACCTTTGAGCCGAACAGCCCGCGGCTGGTGGTCGACGAAAACGATCCGCGCGGTGTGCAGAACAACGCCGTCCTCGACCGCCTCGTAGAGATCTTCACAAGGTACCGCCAGTACAGCATCGTCATTGAGGGACACGCGGTGAATCTCACCGGTACCGAGAGGGAGGAAGAGGAAATCCTCGAGCCGTTGTCACGCGCACGGGCACAATCGGTGAAGGAGGGACTGATGGACCGAGGCCTTTCCGAGTCACGAATCAGCGTCGTCGGCCGTGGTGGTCTCGATCCGATGGTCCCGCACGACGACCTCGATGAACGCTGGCGAAACCGGCGGGTAGATTTTATACTCGAGCGATAGCACGACTGACGAGCAATCGTCTTCGGCGGGCCGATACCCGGTAATCGGTCCGCCGCCGCCCCATTTCGGGCCGGCGTCGTCGGCAGAGCGAAGACTTTCACGCGGGACGGGCGAGGTGCGCATACCCGAGCAAATCATCGATGAAGTGCGCAGGCGTTGCGATATCGCCGAAATCGTCGGCGAATATGTGGCACTCAAACCGCGCGGAAACCGCTTATGGGGCTTGAGTCCATTCACAACCGAACGAACCCCTTCGTTTACCGTTACGCCCGAGAAGGGTGTTTACTACTGCTTCTCGACGAACAAGGGTGGATCGGTATTTAACTTCATAATGGAGATGGAGGGACTCACCTTTCCCGAGGCGGTGGAGTTCCTCGCTCGAAGGGTCGGGGTGGAAATACCACGCTCCGAGACCGATACCGCCGAAAGCCGCGGACGCGCCGCGCTGCTCGAGCTGTACCGGAGAGTCGCCGGAAGCTTTCACCACATACTCGGCGAACATGAGACAGCATCACATGCTCGCTCGTATCTCGAAGAACGCGGTTTCACGCATACGACTATCGAGCGTTTCCAGCTCGGATATTCGCCCGACGATCCGTACTGGCTATATCGCTTCCTGAAGAAGAAAAAGTATGATGATGCGTTTCTCGCCGACTCCGGTCTCTTCA
>SLAN01000223.1 GCA_007126865.1 Spirochaetales bacterium
CCTCGCGTTCCGGTGCCTGCCAGTTCAGCTCTTCGAGTCCGTCGCCGATCGGACCGGTAGCGACGACTTCACCGTCGACACTCCACTGTAGCCATGCCTCTTCCCCGCCTCGAGCCGAGGTCTGGAACACCCCGACGGCTCCGGGATTCAGTCGGGCGGGATACGTACGTACACCGTCGAGGTCGAACTCCCGTCCGACGACGAAGGCCCTGCGCTCTTCGCGCAGAAGCTCTCTTCCGCCGCTTTCCACGGAGATGTCGAGGGTATAGAGGCCCGGAGCAAAGTCATCGGCCGGTATGCGGACACGCCGTTCGGCACCGAAATCGTCGCGGGACCAATCGAAAAACTCGACCTCGCTCCCCTCGGCGGTCCTGACACTCACCGTTACCCGGTCGAAATCCGATCCGTCCCCCAGCTCGATTTCCAGAGGCATCGTATCGCCTGTGGTTACGAAGTCTCCATCTCCGACAGTATTCAGACGTACACCGTCTACCCTTGCGGCGTCGGGCAAGAAGAACGCGCTGTCGCTGCAGGAGCCCAGAAATCCGAGCGAGGCAACGGCGGCGCAGAAGAGAAGGATGCGCTGTATCGAACGACGACCCGATCTCACGATGATCAGGATACCACGAATCGTCGGCAAAATACGACCCGACTCAGGAGTTTGTCCGGAAATCCTACAGAAAGATCAACGAGAAGACACCCCAGGCGATAAATGCCCCCGCGAGCACCGCCGCGAGTATCGGCAGAACGAGTCGTAACCCGACCATAACGAGCAGCAGCGTGTCCGATCGGGTCGATCTAATGCGCGTTTCTCGTTTCGACGGTCGTAGGATCGCCATTGTGCTGCTCCGGCGGGTGAATGAGATGGCACGCCACATGGCGGCCGCTGTCGGTGCGACGTAACTGCGGCACGACGCTTCGGCATACATCCATGGCATAGGGACAGCGGGTGTGAAACGGACAGCCGGACGGCGGGTTCGCGGGACTCGGCACATCCCCCTTGAGGATTACTCGCTCACGCCTGCGCGTCGGATCGCTCACCGGTATTGCCGACAGAAGTGCCTGACTGTACGGATGCAGCGGACTATCGTAGAGCTCCCGCTTCCCGGCCACCTCTACGAGCTTGCCGAGATACATGACTCCGACCCGTTCGGCCATATGCTTTACGACACTCAAGTCGTGGCTTATGAAGAGAAAGGTGAGATCGAACTCGTCCTGGAGATCTTCAAGCAAATTGATGATCTGACTCTGAATGCTGACATCGAGCGCAGATATCGGCTCGTCGGCGACGATCAGGCTCGGATCTAACGCCAGCGCACGGGCGATCACGACTCGCTGTCGCTGCCCGCCGGAGAACTCGTGTGGATATCGTGATGCATGGTGCCGCTGCAGTCCGCATGTTTCGAGCACCTGCTCCGCCTTATCGTGCAGCTCGTTTCCGGTTGCGATGCCGTGGACACGCATAATCTCGCGAATCGCCGCACCGATCGTCATGCGCGGATTCAGCGCGCTGTACGGGTCCTGAAAGACGATCTGCATGTCCTTGCGAAGCGCGCGCATTCGATCGCCGGAGGCGGCATAAACATCTTCGCCCTTGAAGATAACCTGCCCAGCGGTGGCGTTCTGCAAACGCAGAATGGTTCGACCTGTTGTGCTTTTCCCACATCCACTCTCGCCGACGAGCGCGAATGTCTCGCCGGGATAGATTTCGAAACTCACATCGTCGACCGCTTTGACGTACCCGGTCGTGCGACTGAACACACCGGTCTTGATCGGAAAGTACTTCTTGAGATTGGTAACCTGCAGCATCGGCTGTCGTTCGGCGGCACCGCTCATATGCTACTCCTCTGCCGCGCCGACGGCCGCCCGCAACGGCCGTGCCTGATCGTCGCTCTTGTCCAGATGCAGCCAACAGCGCACTCCGTGCTCGTTCTCACCTTGGGTCTCGCCCGGCATCTCGCGCCGGCAAATCTGCATCGCGTGCGGACAGCGGGGATGGAACGGACATCCGCCCGGCATGTGGAGCGGATTCGGGACCGATCCCGGAATGAACTCGAGTCGCTTTCGCTCCACATCCATCGACGGACGCGATCCGATCAGCCCCTGCGTATACGGATGCTGCGGATCGTGGAACAGGTCGACAACCGACCCCTGCTCGACGATCTTGCCCGCGTACATCACGAGCACCCGGTCGGCCATCTCCGCGATCACACTGAGATCGTGGGTGATAAAAATGATGGCGGTATGCAGACGCTCCTTGAGGTCCCGCATGAGCTCGAGAATCTGCGCCTGAATAGTCACATCGAGGGCCGTGGTGGGCTCGTCGGCGATGAGCAGCTTCGGGTCGCAACTGAGCGCCATCGCGATCATCGCGCGCTGTCGCATACCGCCGGAGAAGCGGTGCGGATACTCGTCGATAACCTCGTCCGCCCGCGGAATCCCGACGAGCTTCAGCATTTCGATCGCCCGGTTGCGCACGGCCTTCCCTTCGAGCTGCTGATGGAGCCGAATCGCTTCGATTAACTGGTTGCCGATCGTGTACACCGGGTTCAGGCTCGTCATCGGCTCCTGGAAGATCATCGCTATATCGTCACCCCGGATTCTGCGAAGTCTCTCGCCGCTGAGTCTGACCAGGTCCTGTCCTTCGAAGAGGATTTCGCCACCCTCGATCTTCGCGGGCGGCGACGGCAGAAGGCGTAATATGCTCAGCGATACGGCGGTCTTGCCGCAGCCGCTCTCGCCCACGATTCCGACGACCTCACCAGGCTTGACGTCGAAGGAGACGTCGTCGACAGCGCGGACCCTGCCCCCGTTGGTGTAGTAGCTCATCTCAAGATTTCGTACTTGCAGCAGTTCACTCATAGTCGCTTCCAGGATTTCAGTTACCCCGGCTTCTCGGATCGAGAGCATCGCGCAGTCCGTCACCGAGCAAATTAAACCCGAGCACCATGAAGAGAATGGCGAGACCGGGATATGTCGTCAGGTGATGGGCCGTCCGTATGTATGCCCGCCCGTCGCTCAGAATCGCACCCCACTCGGGCATAGGCGCCTGCGCGCCGAGGCCGAGAAATCCGAGTCCGGCCGCCCAGAGAATCGACGTGGCGATCTGAAAGGTGCTCTGCACGATTATGGGCGCAAGACAGTTCGGCAGAATGTGACGGAAAACGATGCTCGCGTCGCCGAGGCCTGCCGCGCGCGCCGCCTCGACATAACTCTGCTCCTTCGCCGCGAGAACCGACCCGCGTACGAGCCGGGCGTAGATCGGCACGCTCGCAATACCGGTTGCGATCATAACGTTCTGCACTCCGACGCCGAGTACGGTGACAACGATTATCGCCAGTAGAATGCCGGGAAAGGCGATCATAATGTCGATAATACGCTGGGTGAAAATGTCGAGCTTACCGCCGTAGAAGCCGCTGATCGCACCGATCGGAACGCCGACCGCAACACCGATCGCCACCGATATCAGGCCGATATTCAGCGATATCCGGCTTCCGTACAGCATGCGGCTGAACAGGTCCCGGCCGAGGGCGTCGGTACCGAGCCAGTGCGTCGAGCTCGGACCCTGCAGCCGCATGGTCAGGTTATTCTGGATCGGGTTATGCGTAGCAAGAAGCGGCGCAAACACCGCGCCGATCACGAAGATTCCTATTATTATGAGGCCGATAACCGCACCGCGGTTACGAAGAAGATGCTTTCCGACCTGATGCCACTCCGAAACGCCGCGTCGGCGTCCCGCCGCCACCGTCCCGGTCGAAACCTCCTCGTCTTCGAGGTCGACCGCCGGAATTTCCGCCTCTTCGTAACCGTGGCTCTGTGCACCGGTGCCCGGGATTTCGTTCGTTTCCATCTCAGCTCACTCCCCGGCCTCGCCCTGATAGTGTATCCGCGGATCGAGAAACGCGTAGGTGATGTCGACGACGAGGTTAATGATCACGAAGAGGAACGCCATCAGCATGACCGTCCCCTGCACGACCGGATAGTCGCGACGCAGAATCGAATCGACGAGCAGACGCCCGATTCCGGGCCAGGCGAAGACCGTCTCGGTCAGGACCGCCCCACCGAGCAGAATCCCGAACTGCAGCCCCATTACCGTCACGACCGGAATTAACGCATTCTTCAGCGCATGTTTGTAGATTACAAAACGCTCGTTCAACCCTTTTGCTCTTGCGGTGGTAATGAAATCCTGACGCAGCACCTCGAGCATACTCGATCGGGTAATACGGGCCATGAGCCCGGCGCTCGCCATGCCGAGAGTGATGCTCGGCAGCACGAGATGCCGCCACGTCCCGATGCCGGTGGCCGGGAGCATCCGCAGGTTTACCGCGAAGAGCAATTGCAGCATAAGCGCCATCCAGAAGACCGGCGCAGCGACACCGACGAGGGCGAAGAGCATGCTCACGTTATCGAACATCGAGTTCCGTCTGGTCGCCGAAACAATTCCGGCGGATACCCCGACTATCGTCGCGATTACCAGCGCCGTCGTCGCCAGCAGAAATGTTCGCGGAAAGCGTTCGCCGATTTCGGTCGCAACCGGTCGGCGACTGAACGTCGATCGGCCGAGCTCCCCGCGAGCGAGGTCTCCGAGAAAGATACCGAACTGCACCGGGAGCGGCTCATCGAGCCGGTAGCGGGCGCGAACCTGCTCGATGAACTCCGGGCTTGCCTGAACCCCTGCAATAGCTCGGGCCGGGTCTCCCGGGATAAGCCGGATGATCGAGAACACCAGTATTGCCACGCCGAATATAACCGGAATCGTGAGCAGCAGTCTTCGCGCGATGTATTGATACACGAGTTCCTAACTCCACAGTTGTCGTTGTCGTTCTCGGCCCGATCCGGGAGTTTGCCGGACTTTCCATTCGGCTCTGTCCGGACGTCCGGCAAACTCCCGGCTCATTCCGATTTGCGATGCAGTTCGAACCGGCCGGCGAACGGCAGAGCGGAACCGGCGATCGGTTCCGCTCGTACCGGCCGCTGCCGGATTGACCGGTATAGTGCCAGACTACCCGATCAGTCGTCGATGAAGAAAGCCTCCCACGCGCTCACGTTCTCGAGCGGGTGATGGATCAACCCACCGACGTCCGAGCGCTGTGCGTTGATCTGTCCCTCGTTGTGCAGGTAGAGCCACGGGGCGTCCTCCCAGATCAACTCGATCGCCTGCGCGTAGAGATCCTCTCGCACCGACGGGTCGGTTTCGACTCGCGCACGATCGAGCAGATCGTCTACTTCTTCGTTGCTGTAGAAGCCGCGGTTGTTCCCGGCCGGATTCCACTGGCGAGTGTGCAGCAGCGCGTACAGACCGTAGTCGGCGTCGAGTGTCACCGTGCCCCACCCGAGCATGTACATCTGGTACTCGGCCTGGTCGACCGGCTGACCGGTGAAATCGAGGTAGGCGCCCCACTCGCGGGTCTCGAGCGTTACGTCGATTCCCACTTCGGTGAGCATGCCCTGTACCGCCTCGGCGATCGTGGAGTCGAGCAGATAACGGCCGGTCGGATGATGCAGCGTTACGCTGAGCCCGTCGCCGTAGCCTGCCTCTTCGAGCAGCTCGCGAGCCCGATCGGGATCGTACTCGTACGGGCCGACGGAGGTATGTCCGAATACCGCCGGCACGATCGGTGCGTCGGCTACGAACGCATTTCCCTCGAGAATCGCGTCGACGATCGCATCCTTATCCACCGCATAGTTGAACGCCTGCCGGATACGCGGATCGTCGAACGGCTCGGATTGATTGTTGAAGCCGATGTAGATCGTGCGAACGCTCGTCTCGTAGACGACGTCGATATCAGCGTCGGCATCAAGCCGGTCGGCGTCCTGTGGCGGCACGCGCATGACCGCGTCGGCTTCGCCGGTCTCGAGCGCGACCATTCGCGCCGAATCTTCCGGAATGAACTGGAAGACGAGATTGGGAATCTCAGGGGCCGGTCCCCAGTAGTTCTCGTTGCGAACCATGGTTATGCTGTCACCGCGGCTCCATTCCACGAGCTCGTACGGGCCGGTTCCGACTGCGGCATCCGTCGTATCGTCGGGTCCCAGTTCTGCGAGCGAGGCCGGACTGACGATGCCGATGAAGCTGTGAGAGAGATGGCTCAGGATCGGAGCGAACGGCTCTGCAAGGTGCAGTCGCAGCTCGTATTCGCTGACCACTTCAATCTCTTCGACACTTCCGAGGAGGAAGGCGTACGCCGCTCCAACGTCGGGGTCGACAAAGCGATCGAGGTTCGTCTTGACCGCCTCCGCGTTCAGCGGCTCGCCGTCGTGGAAGGTGACCCCTTCGCGAATCTGGAAGGTCCACTCGGTTCCGTCGGCACTACTTTCCCAGTCGGTAGCAAGCATCGGGGTGAGCTCGCCGTCCTCCTCCATATAGATGAGTCGCTGGATCGCATGCTCACCGACGGTTGCAGCGGGTGCACTCGTCATGTTGCCCGGATCGAGCGATTCGGGCTCTGCGCCGATGGCGATCGTTATCGTGTCGCGCTCGACGGCCGCC
>SLAN01000119.1 GCA_007126865.1 Spirochaetales bacterium
CCTCACCGTTACGAGGCCGGGAAGCGGCAACTGCAGGATACCTTCGGAGTGCGCGTGGTCGAGATGCCGCATACGCTGCGCGATCCGGAGTGGATCGCCGGAAATCCGAAGGCGCGCGCGGACGACCTGATGCAGGCGTTCGCCGATCCGGACATACGCGGGATTGTGTCCGCAATCGGCGGGGAGGACTCGATCCGGCTTATACCGTGGCTCGACGGGGAGATCATCGCCTCGAATCCGAAAGTCTTTGTGGGATACTCGGATACGACGGTCACCCATCTTGCCTGCTATCGAGCCGGCCTGCGTACCTTCTACGGGCCGGCGATTCTCTCCGGCTTCGCGGAGAACTGCGGTATGTTCGAGTACACGATCGATGCGGTTCGCCGCACGATGTTCTCGACCGCGCCGGTCGGCGAGATCGAGCCGAACCGGAGCGGCTGGACCGATGAGTTTCTCGACTGGGCGGATCCCGAGAATCAGAAGCGCCCCCGCGCGCTGAACGAATCGACCGGATGGCGCTGGATTCAGAAGTCGGAGCGAGACGCTGCGGCGAACGCGCTCGTCTCCGGGCATCTTCTCGGCGGTTGCGCGGAGGTTCTCGATCAGCTGCGCGGCACGCCGGTCTTCCCGCAACCTGCCGACTGGGAAGGCGCGGTCCTTTTCCTCGAGACATCCGAGGATGGGGCGGGCCCCGACTACCTGACGCACCTCCTGCGAAGTCTGGTTGCTATGGGTGTGATCGAGCGCATCGCCGCCGTCTTCTTCGCCCGCCCCGGCGGACAGATCCCTGCAGTCCGGCACGCCGAGTACGATACGGCCCTCCTTGCCGTCATTCGCGACGAGTGTGGCCGCGACGACATTCCCATCATCGCCAACATGGACTTCGGACATACCGATCCGATGACTGTCCTGCCGTACGGAGCGAGGGTCACGATCGACAGCGGACGCGAGACGCTGCGCATCGACGAAGCGACGTGCGCGTGAGGCGCTCAGTCGGCCGGCGCGATAGCGTGCGCGGCAGCATCGCGGTCAGCGGCTCGCCGGCGTTCTCCCGTGTATCGGCGCGTTCGGCGTGAATGCTCGCGAGTGTTCCGTTTAACGACTCCTCGGCGTTATTCGGCGGATGAGTACGCCCGATGGCGCACCCTTCACCTCACCGGGCAGCGGGATCTACCGAAACCTCCGGCACCTCGATTACGAGCGCCTCCGAGCCTCGCGTCCCGACAAATAGCTGAGGCGGCGTCGAACCGGGGCGCCACCGGAGCGCCACGACTTCGCGCGACAGCGTGCGCGACCAGTGCTCCGTCCCGCCGACGGAAATACCGCGAACCGACCCCGCCGAATCGCTCACGGCGAAGTACCCGAGGGAACTCCACGCTACACCTCTCGCGGGTGAGCTGCCGCTGAACACACAACGGGGCTCAGCTCGTCCGTCGTCGATCCATACCGTTCCGTCGTCGCAGGTGACCGCCGCGATCTCACCGTCAGCATGCCACGCTGCTTCAATCGCCGGCGCGTTTGCCTTCCTGTGAATCACGTTACCTCCGGAGAGGGGTGCGTGAGCCCACCCCTCGCTTCCGGCGACCGTCACGCTTTCGCTCGAGGGGCACCAGGCAACCGAGTACAGCGCGCCGGGAAATCGCCACTTGCGGGTCAGCACCGGAGGCATGCCCCGATAGAGTCGGACACTGCCGTCCGATCCCACGATCGCCAGCGCCGTGCCATCCGGCGCCCATGCCGCACACTCAACCGAGCCACCGGGAGCCGCGGAAATGACGGCCTGCTGTTCGCCACGGTGAGACCACAGGCGCAGCGTTCCGTCCCATGCTGCAGTCACGATTGAATCACCTGCCGGTGACCAGACTGCTGCGTTCACACCGGCTTCGTGTCCGCGGAGCGCACCGAGAACCCTCCCCGCAAGGTCGCGGATGACCACGATCTCAGGGGACGCGGCATCCGAAGCCAGAAGAAACCGCCCGTCCGGTGACCAGCTCGTCCACCAGAGATACGGTGACCATCTTTCGCTGACGGTGTGCGCGTTCATGATCCCTCTCCGGACCGGGAGGGAGATGATGCGAGCACCTCCCGGTACCGCCGCTCGATCGCGGTGAACAACGTCCTGCCGACCGGGGTCGACAGCCGCGGCCGGCTCGTCTCGAAGAACTCGTCGAGATTGGAGTAGTTGCGGAACGCAGGCGATTCGGTGTCGGCGTCGTAGCGTCCGGTACTCTCGTAAATGAGCGCCTGCGCACACATATCGCACAGGTTCATATCGCGGACGAACCGGGCGGTTGCCGTCTCCCCGCGCTCGTACTCTTCCCAGAGGTGGGTGAGCTCGTTCGCAGGATCGGGGCGGATAGGCTCGTCCCGCGCACCGGGCGTTGTGCCGTCTTCCCGGCCGGTCGGACCGGCGCCTGTCCGGCTCTCGGAGCCGCTGTCCAATTGCCGGTGTCGCAACAACTCCCGCACGGTCGCAAACGCCGCGCGCTCGCGCCTCCGCTTCTCGTCGGCGGACATTGTGCGTTCCTCGTCGTGCACTCGCGTGGCAACATCTCCCATCTCCGCTTCGGCTATATCGTGAAGCATAGCCATCGCCACCGCTCGCTCGCGATCAACCGATTCGTGTCCGTCATCGTCCTGATGAGCCGGTGCGTACAGCCAGCAGAGCAGCGCGGTCCCCCAGCAGTGGTCGGCGACCGACTCCGGATCGCGCACACCGCGCAACGCCCACCCGACTCGGACCTCCTCCTTCAGACGGAGCGCCTTGAGTACAAAATCGATCATGCTGATACCGTATCAGATTTCGTGCAGCGAGCCTCGCTCGATACAGTAATGAAGCGGCGTCCTCCGGGCGGACAGGCGGCGGCCGGTTCCCCGTACAGAGAACACGAAATGCAGTAGGTAGTAATGATTGCTGTAACATATCCTTGTCATACTACAAAGCGAGTAATATATTCTGACCAACTCGGTTAGCAGGATGGAGTGATGGAAGTTCAACGAAAAACGGCGATGGCCGACAGGCGGTTACACTCAACGAACGGTGCTATAGAGGTTTCCGCTCTATGAGTATCACCCCTCTTCACCGAAGAACGTTCAAGCAGGGAAGCCGAACCTACTACAACAGCAGCATCTTCTTTCCGGACGACGTCCGGGAGGATGTATTCATTCTCTACGGGTTCGTCCGCGTAGCAGACAACTACGTCGATTCGGTCCCCCAGGATGCGGAAGGCTTCGTGCTCTTTCGTAACGCGTACCGGAGGGCGCTGAACGGCAAGCCGTCCGGCGACCGAATCATCGATTCGTTCGTAGACCTCATGCAGCGGCGCAATCTCCAACCGGAGTGGGTCGATGCGTTCCTTCATTCGATGGAGCTCGATCTGTACAAGACGAGCCACAACTCGATCGACGAGACGCTCGAGTATATCTACGGCTCGGCGGAGGTCATCGGGCTCTTCATGGCGAGGCTGCTCGGTCTGCCGGAAGAGAGTCTCGCGAGCGCGCGGATGCAGGGGCGCGCGATGCAGTACATCAACTTCATCCGGGATATAGACGAAGACGCTGCGATGGATCGTCGCTATCTGCCGATCGGTGCCTCGGGTCTCACCGCGCTCGATCGAGCGGCAGCGCATGCGGATCGTCGGCGGTTCGAGGCGTTCATTCGCGAGCAGATCGAGCTGTACCGTGCGTGGCAGGCCGAGGCGGAAGCGGGGTATCGATTCATCCCGCGCCGCTTTCTCATTCCGATAAAGACCGCCTCCGATATGTACGGCTGGACCGCCGACCGAATCTACCGCGACCCCCTTCTCGTTTTCGAGACGAAGGTAAAACCGTCAAAGCCGCGTGTGATTCTCCGGATGCTCCGAAACACGCTCACGTCGCTCGACCGTCCCGGCGGTGTTCCCGTGCGCCCGGCGCGAAGCTCGCGATCACCTGCACCGCCTCTTCCGCATTCGCTGCAAAGCCGTCGGCGCCAACCCGCTCCCACAGCGTCCGGTCGAGGTTAAACGCCTGACCGCCGGCGACTATCCGGAGACGCTTGCGACCGCGACGCGACGCCGCCGAACGCACACGTCGCAATGCGTCGGCGACAGCATCCGGATCGAATGGAAGTGTGGCCGAGATTGCGAGGATGTCGGCCTTTTTTTCGATCAGCGCCTTCGCGATATCGCCGGTCGGGGTATTGGCGCCGAGGAAGACGCTGCGAAACCCGTCGGCCTCGGCAAAGTCCGAAACCATACGCAAGCCGAGGTCGTGCAGCTCTCCCGGCACCGTTGCGAGTATGACCGTTTCCTTTGTCGGCGGGCCGGACACGAGAAAGCTGCGCAGCTGTCCCAAGAGTGACTCGGTGGCGCGCGAGACGAAATGCTCTCCGTACACCTCGATCTCGTTCGTCTCCCACATGCTTCCGACCGCTTTGAGTACCGGCTCGAGAATTTCTCGATAGACCTCGCGCACGCTCATGCCGCCTTCGATGATCGAGGAGATGACGGATTCGATCGCCTCCTGTTGCTGTCCGTTCAGAAGGCGTTCAAGATAGGCGGCCGCCGGCGCCGAAAGCGCCGACCGGCCCGGCGCGTTGTGAGCTCGAAATGCGAGTACTCGATCGGTGGTGAACGGGGTATCGCTTCGGCCGAGCAGGTAGTCGAGCGATACGTCGAAATAGTCCGCAATTGTGATGACGGTCCGTTCGTCGGGGAAGCGGGCGTGTTGCTCATAGTTGCCGATGGTGGTCTGGGCGAGTCCGAGCGCTTGCGCCAGCTGTGCTTGCTGCAGACCTCGACCCTTTCTCAGCTCCCGCAGCCGTGTCGCGAAGTTCGCCATTGGGTAACCGTCTTCCGACCCGGCCTACGCCGGTCCGAAGTGTCGTAACATCACCAGATCTTCAAAGTCGCTCGTGTTCACGATGCGTACACCGTTTCCGGCGGCCGCGGCGGTGACGAAGATCTCGTCCTCGGTCATCTCGCCGAACCTGATCATCGAAGGAGCCCCGACGTTCAACGGCCCGACACTGCCCCGGCCCTGAATCACGATCGCTCCGTACGCGCTCTCGTCGGTAATCGTTACCGAGCGTCCGGGATGCACGGTAAGCTCCTTCGCGCTGAAGTATTCGGATCGATAGGTGATCCAGTATTCACGGTAGCCGGCTTCGAGCATCTCGCCTTCGGGCTTGACCGGCTTCGGAGGGGTAAAGCGATTTGCGTACAGGTCCGGATCGACGTTCAAATCCCACTCGATGAGGCCCATTATGAAATCGAGGTCGTGTTTGCGATCGTCGGGAACGTCCTTCACCACGAGCTCCCACGGCGTGTACGCGTCCCAGACAATCGACTGAAACATCGCGAATACGTCGGATGCCCGTTGCGGCTCATAGGTGAGCATCGACCCCGGGGCGTGCAGGAGGCCGGGAGGGATGTCCCATCCGGTCCCCGGCGTGAGCTTGTACGCGCGGGAGAGCTCGAGGATCCTGTTATCGCCCTTGTTCCAGTCTTCGAGCGTCCTCCGCACCTGATCCCGAGTCACACCGGGATTGAGACCGATGAAGGTGTACGGGAAATATCCACGCTTGTTGTTGAGCTGCTTCGGGAAGTAGTACGCCTCCGGCTTTCCCTTCTGCCCCACGAGCGCGGCCTTCTCGTCGGTATGGTGCAGATGATGCGGAAGCGGCTCCAGGTTATCGAAAAACTTGCTGAACATCGCCCACCCGCCGTGCCGGCGCATGACCTCTGAGCCGAGAATCTCATCTCCGATTTCGTCGATCGCTTCGCGGAGAAGCACGCGCTCGTTCGGCGGAGCGTCACCTCCCGGGGCCACGTTGACCCCGTTTGAAGACGCGGTGTAGATGTAGCTGAGCCCTTCGTCGGCCAGCGTGTCGGGGCCGTTGTCCGCCTTCGTAGTCGAGGAGAACCACCGCTCGTCGATGCCGCCGCGGTGCGCTCCGAATGCGTAGTAGTCGGCGGGGTGCAGCTTCAGCCGTTTTCCGGATATGCAGAATGAGCGGGGAACCCACGTTGGTGTCAGACGCAGCACCCCTTCACCCCGTTTCAGACACTCACGCACTCGATCTATCTTCGAACTCATCACTACCTTCCTTTTCCAGCTCGGACATATGATCCCACATCGGGCACGAGAATCAAGCCTGTGGTTTCGCGACCGTAGCTGACAGTGGCGTTACCAGTGGTGCTTGAAGAAATTCGCTTCCCGTTCGTACTCGGCGACGAGCCCCGCGATCTCTTCCATGCGCTCGCCCGAAAGCTCTTCGAACCCGGCCGCGATCTCCACATTCTGCTCGAGCTCGGCAACGGTGGAAATACCGACGATCGCCGTGCTCACCGGAAATGAGAGCACATAGCTCAGGGCGTCGTTCATGGAGCTCAATCCCCCGTCCCGGAAAATGCGCCCGACGGCGGTTACCTTCATCGCGATAATGCCGAGGTTCTGTGAAA
>SLAN01000028.1 GCA_007126865.1 Spirochaetales bacterium
CTGGTTTCAGACCCCGAATCGAAAAAACCGGGAACAGAAGAAACTAAAAAAGTTATGAAATACTGCTATGAAAAAGGTTTGATTCTGGTGAAGGCCGGTATGTACGACAACATTGTCCGGCTGCTGCCGCCGTTGGTGACGACCAAAGAGCAGCAAGAAGCGGCGATGGACATCATTGAAGATTCCTTAAAAACACTTTAAAGAAGATACGATGCCGACAGGTAGGGACCTCGTCCCTATCTGTTTGTATCCATTCAAATGGAGGGTGTCAAACGGATGAGTTATATGGGCAACATATTGGAAATTAATTTAAGTGAGGAAACGACCAAAACAACCACCATGGAGGAGGAAGTGCTGCGCAAGTACATTGGGGGCAGTGGATTGGGAGCAAAAATTCTTTTTGATGAAACCGATGAGCACACCGATCCCCTCGGCCCCGAAAATGTATTGATTTTTATGACGGGACCTCTCACAGGTACTCAGCTTCCTTTATCCGGACGCCACGCCGTAGTGGCCAAGTCTCCTTTGACGGGCATTTGGGGAGAAGCCGATTCCGGCGGTTATTTCGGGTATAAGCTGAAACAGGCAGGCTATGACGGCCTGATCTTTCGCGGCAAAGCGCAAAACCCTGTTTATCTTTGGGTCTCTGATGACGACATTGCCATCAAAAAAGCCGAGCATCTTTGGGGAATGGATTCTTTTGAAACAGAAGAGGCGATACAAAAAGAAACTCACGGAGAAGCTGGGGTGGCCTGCATCGGCCAGGCAGGGGAAAACCTTGTGAAAGTAGCGGCCATCATGAACGATGGCAAAGATGCCCGCGCGGCCGGCCGCTGCGGTTTAGGGGCGGTGATGGGTTCGAAAAACCTCAAGGCGGTGGCTGTTTACGGGCAGCAAAAAGCCAAACCGGCCGATCCTGAGGCTGTGTCCAAAATGGCCAAGGCGGCCGCCAAACAAATCGTGGAAAAGACCAAAGCTTTTTCTGATTACGGTACTTCCGGAGGGCTCGAGGCCGCTGAAAAAGTGGGGGACCTGCCCATTCAAAACTGGCGGACAGGTACTTTTAAAGAGGCTTCCAACATCTCGGGACAGGCCATGGCCAAATCCATTCTTACCGGAAAATATTACTGCCAGGGGTGCGTGATCGGCTGCGGAAGGGA
The DNA here is from genome assembly GCA_007126865.1 of Spirochaetales bacterium. GTDB lineage: Bacteria > Spirochaetota > Spirochaetia > DSM-27196 > SKKC01 > SLAN01. Next base: position 1,161 of record SLAN01000028.1, read on the forward strand.
GGTCAAGCAGTACTTTAAACCCTTTGCCGAAGCCAAAGGCGGCGGTCCCGAATACGAGACATTGGGCATGATCGGCAGCAATACCCTGCTCGGTGACTTAGAAAGCATCGCCAAAGCCAACGAATTATGCAACCGTTACGGAATGGATACGATTTCGGTGGGCGGGGTTATTGCTTTTGCCATTGAATGTTATGAGACCGGGTTAATAAGCGAAGAAGAAACAGAAGGGTTGTCTTTACAGTGGGGAGACGAAGAGACGGTCCTTGCTTTGATCAAAAAGATGGCTCATCAAGAAGGCTTGGGAGCGGTGTTAAGCGAAGGCACCCGCCGGGCGGCCCTAAAGATCGGCAAAACGGCAGAGGAATACGCCATCCATGTCAAAGGGCTGGAGCTTCCCGCTCATGATCCAAGGGCCTACAACAGCCTGGGCGTCGGCTATGCCACTGCTAACCGGGGAGCCTGCCACCTCCAGGGTTTTAGTTATGCTTTTGAACGAAGTCTGTCCTCGCCCGATCTTGGTTTTCCCGAACCGCTGGATCGCTTTGCAGTGGAAAGAAAAGGAGAACTGGTCAAAAAGACCCAGGATCTGATGAGTCTGTTTGATTCGCTTAAACTTTGCAAATTCATCTTAAACGGCGGCATCGACGCCGGCGACATGGTAGCCTGGCTCAATGCCTGCACAGGGTGGGACATGACGCTGGAAGAATTTATGCAAACAGGGGAGCGTATGTACAATCTAAAGCGTTTGTACAATGTCCGCTGCGGCATCAGCCGCAAAGATGATGTGCTGCCGCTTCGCATTCTTACCCAGCCGCGCCGCGAAGGAGGCGCAGGTTATAACCTGCCGCCGTATGGTTCGGTGCTAAACGAGTACTATGAACTTAGGGGCTGGGACGATCTGGGGATCCCTCGTCCGGAAAAACTCAAAGAACTCGACATAATAGAAGGGCGGGAATGAACTCATGACAGAGGATCGGATTCGCTGTCCATCATGCAGAGATAAAATCATGACTTCCGACGAAGCAGCCAAACTGATCAAGGGCGGCATGAATGTGGCAACCAGCGGTTTTGCTTTGGCGGGCAACCCCAAAGAGGTGCTGCCGGCCTTTATCCGCAAGCGCGAAGCCAACTGGGAGAGGATGAGAATCAACCTATGGACCGGGGCTTCCACGGGGTATGAGGTGGACGGCTTATTAGGGGAACACGATGCGGTCAAAAAGCGTTTTCCCTACCAAAGCACCAAAGAAATGCGAAACTGCATTAACCGGGGGATCACCTGGTATAATGACATGCATTTAAGCTTGTCGTCACAGTCGGTTCGCTACGGGTGGTGGGGAGATTTGGACGTGGCGATTGTGGAAGCGGCGGCCATCACCGAAAAAGGGGAGTTGGTGCTGACCACAGGAGTCGGCAACACGCCGACATTTGTTTTAATGGCCGATAAAGTCATTGTGGAAGTCAACCATACTTTTCCCCGGGAACTAGAAGGCATACACGATCTTTATAGTGTCGATGATCCGCCGGACCGCGACCCCATTTTGATCACCCGGCCGGGTGAAAAAATAGGGTCACCCTATCTTGCTGTACCGGAAGAAAAAATTGCGGCGGTGGTCACTTCGGATACCAAAGAAAAGGGGCCGGTATTTCAAGAGGCCAAGCCGGTTCATGAGAAAATGGCGCATCACCTCATTGGTTTTTTGACAGACGAGGTGGACGCCGGGCGCTTGCCTGCACATTTACTGCCTTTGCAGTCCGGTGTGGGCAATGTGGCCAATGCGGTTCTATCAGGGCTTGCAAACAGCGACTTTTCGGACTTGCATGTCTACTCCGAGGTGCTTCAAGATTCGATCTTGACGCTATTGGAGAGCGGAAAACTCAAAGGCGCTTCCGGATGCGCTGTCAATCTATCCGACAGCAGCATGGAGCGGTTCTATGAGAACCTTGACTGGTACAAGGAGAAGATTGTCTTGCGTCCTTTGGAAATCAGCAACCATCCGGAAATCATTCGCCGGTTGGGCGTTATTGCCATGAACACGGCCATTGAAGCCGATATCTACGGCAATGTTAATTCCACCCATCTTATGGGGTCCAATATCATGAACGGCATCGGCGGTTCCGGTGATTTTGCGCGAAATGCTTACCTTTCATTCTTTTTCACCGAATCGACTGCGAAAAAAGGCGACATTTCTTCCATCGTTCCCTATGTCTCCCATACCGACCACACCGAACATGATGTGGATGTCATCATAACCGAGCAAGGGGCGGCTGATCTGCGCGGGCTATCGCCTCGAGAAAGAGCCATTGAAGTGATTGAACAATGTGCCCATCCGGACTACAAAGAAGCTTTGTGGGATTATCATAACCGGGCGGTCAATGAGACGGGGGGACAGACGCCTCATCTGTTAGAGGAGAGTTTTTCCTGGCATACTAGGTTTATCAATAAAGGGACCATGAAACAAGGTTGAGGTGTCGCATATGTTGGCAACGCTAGAAAAAGGGGTGGGGATAAGATCCGGTCTTTTGGATCTTTTCTCTAGTTTTAATGGTGATAATGTGAGTGCCGGCATTGTGGCCGGCATCTTCAATATCGGCACACTTCTTTTGATCACGAAAATATTGCAGGAAGCGGGCTTGGCGCAAGATCAAGTTTTGTCTTGGATTTTTGCGGTGTTTTTGGGCGGAGGGTTCTTATCGATCGTCATGGCCCTTTATTACAAAAAACCGATCTGCGGGGCCTGGAGTATCGCGGGGCTAGTGCTTGTTAGCGCCTCTTTGTCTCAGTATACCTGGGCTGAGGCGGCCGGTGGTTTTTTTGCCGCCGGGGCGCTGGTTTTTGTGCTGGGCGTATCCGGCGTGATCAAACGGTTGGTATCCTTTCTCCCCCGCCCCATCATCATGGCCATGATTGCAGGGATATTGCTGCGCTTTGGTGTGGGGATTATGACTTCCCTGGAGGAGGCCCCGCTTGTCAGCGGGGCGATTTTGCTGGTGTTTTTGCTTTCCCAGCGATTCTTCCCCCGGTTCCCGGGTGTGCTGGCTGCCTTGATCGCCGGCGGCGTGATTGTGGCTTTCACCAATCAAGGGGGATGGGAGCCGGTGGTCTTTCGGCTGGCTGCTCCGGTGTTTGCTCGCCCCGTGCTTATTCCTCAGGCTTTTTTGGGCATCAGCGTGCCGTTGGCGATAACGGTCATGGGGGCCGAGAACATGCAGGCCATGGGAATTTTGCTGACCGAAGGCTATGACCGCATTCCCCAAGGGACAAAGGTGCCGATCAATGCCATGACGGCCGTCTCCGGAGCGGCTATGATGGTGGCTTCTTTGGCCGGAGGACACAGTGTTAACATGGCCGGTGTGCTGACGGCGATCTGCGGAGGCGACAGTGCCGGCCCGGATAAAGAAAAACGCTATGCGGCGGCGGTGGTGACAGGACTCATCACAATGGGCTTTGGTCTTTTTGCCGGTACCTTGGTGCTGTGGATGGGGGCTTATCCGGAAGCGGTGATCAACCTCATTGCCGGCCTTGCGCTTATGGGTGCTCTCATCACCTCTTTTAAAGGGGCGTGGGCCGGCTCTTACAGCTACGGCGCCTTCTTTGCTTTTATTACGGCCGTTTCGGGCCTTTCCGCCTGGGGTATAGGGGCGCCTTTTTGGGCGTTGGTGCTGGGCCTATCGGTGTCTTTTCTCCTGGATAGACCCCAAAGTAAAATACAGGACAATAAATGAAGTAAATATTTTATTGTTCGTTATTAAACGGTCTAAATGTTTCACATACAGAAAATAGTTCGTAAAATCGCGGAAAAAAGTGCCTAATTTGTATTGACAACCAACAGCAGGAGTGATAGGATGACCCCATAGTTCCGAAGGGAACTAGGGGCTTATTGCAAGAACCAGAGAGAGGGGTGGGAGATGAAAAGTGACGAGACCATGTAACCCAAAGCGCCTGGACTTGGTTTTCCAAGTTGACGAGGGAGAGGTTCATCGAAAGATTCGGCGGATGCCTCTCGGTGTGTCACCATCGACAGGACGGCTTTAAAGTCCGGAAGCGATTCCGGGGACAAAGGGCGTCTAGTGACAAAGCATGAAAGAGCACGATCACACAGAAACTTGACAAGGGAATATAGAGGAGGAATGACAATGACGGCTTCTTTTAAGCCTGATTATACCAAGGAAGACGTCCTGGCCAAAGCCGAGGAGCTTGGTGTGGAGTTTGTACGTCTTCAGTTCATTGATATTTTAGGTGTGGTAAAGAATGTAGCCATTCCGGTACGGGAATTAGACCATGCGCTTGACGGGAAAGTGATGTTTGACGGCTCGTCCATCTCCGGATTTGTCAGGATTGAGGAATCGGATATGTATCTTTATCCTGACCCCAGCAGTTTTGTGGTTTTTCCCTGGACCAAGGAAGAGGGAATCAGCGCGAGATTGATCTGCGATGTCTATAATCCGGATGGAACACCGTTTGAAGGTTGTCCTAGGGGGATACTGAAAAAAGCCGTTCAAGAAGCAAAGGATTTGGGCTATACTTTCTATACAGGTACGGAAGCAGAATTCTTCCTCTTCCCCAAAGACAGCGATAACAATATTGTCCCTACGGCTCATGACGGCGGCGGCTATTTTGATTTTCCGCCCACCGATTTGGGCGAAAAAGCTCGGCGCGACATCATTGTGGCCTTAGAAGCAATGGGTTTTGAGATCGAGGCTTCTCACCATGAAAATGGACCCGGCCAGCATGAAATTGATTTTCGCTATGCTGAAGCGCTGCTTACCGCCGATAACACGGCTACCTTTAAGTTGGTGGTCAAAACCATTGCCATGATGCACGGGCTTCACGCCACTTTCATGCCCAAACCGGTGTATGGTATTGCCGGTTCCGGCATGCATACCCATCAGTCTTTATTCAAGGGCGGTCGCAATGCCTTTGAAGATCCCAACGGCAAGTATGGGTTGAGCAAAGAAGCCATCCACTTCATGGGCGGATTGATGAGCCATGCCCGAAGCTATTCGGCCATCACGAATCCTTTGGTCAACTCTTATAAGAGATTGGTGCCTGGCTATGAGGCTCCGGTGTATATTGCCTGGTCGGAAAGAAACAGGAGTCCTTCGATTCGCATTCCGGCGGTCAGAGGAGCGGGGACACGCCTTGAACTTCGTTTTCCGGATCCGGCTTGCAATCCTTATTTGGCCATGGCGGTGATGTTAAAGGCGGGTCTTGACGGCATCAAGAACGAAATCGATCCCGGAGACCCCTGTAA
>SLAN01000239.1 GCA_007126865.1 Spirochaetales bacterium
AAGGAGCAGGACGAAATGGCAGGATCGATCGAAAAAACGAAAGTCGACGTAGGTTTGAGCGCATCGGGGACCGAGGAGATCGCAACGCACCTGAACAAATATCTTTCGAGTTTGCAGGTGTTGTACGTGAAGCTGCACAACTACCACTGGAACATTGAGGGAGAGCATTTCTTCACATTGCACGAGGTACTCGAGGAACTGTACAACTCGGTGGCTGAAGAGGTCGATGAGGTGGCCGAGCGCGTGTTGAAGATCGGACACCGGCCGGTCGGACGATTGTCGGATGCAATCAAGGTGAGCACCATTGCGGAAGCCGACAACACCGGCATCGGCGGCGCTGCTGTCGCAAAGAACCTGGTCGCCGACTATCGCTCCCTCATCGATCAGCTTCGATCGTTGATCGAAGTAGCCGGCAATCACGGCGATGAAGGAACGGCAGACGACGCGGTTGGCTTCTTGAAGGACAAAGAGAAGCAGGTTTGGATGCTCACTGCATTCGGCACCTGATCGAATGACACCCGGCTGATCAATCTTGAGAAAGGTCCGCCTCGAACGAGCGGGCCTTTTTTGATGCTGCTCTCACTGCATGCATCACGGCGGCGGTAAAACCGTCCTCGTCGAGTCGCTGGAGGCCCTCTATCGTGGTACCGCCGGGACTCGCGACGTCTGTCTCCAGCTGGCCCGCGTGGCGCCCGTCCAGGAGCATTGCTGCGGCCCCGTCGAGTACTGCGGCGGCGGCTTTCGATGCCTGCTCGTACGTCATTCCTTCTGCGACACCCCCGAGCGCCAGTGCATGCGCAAATCGAAACGCGAAGGCGAGGCCGGAACCGCCGATTCCGGTGGCCGCGGGCATGAGTCGCTCGGGGATCGGTACCGGGGTTCCAAGCTCGGCGGCCAGCGCATGAGCACGTGTTCGACATTCGTCGTCGGCAGTATCGGCGAAACACATTCCCACTACACTTCGACGTTTAGCGGCGGCGATATTCGGGATCATCCGACATACACGTTGCGAACCGGTAACAGCACGGATTCGGTTGGTGCTGATACCCGCGAGGAGCGTAACGATCACAGGTTCCGGTCGGAGCGAAAAGAGTGGGGTTACGTCTTCGAGATCCTGCGGGGTGACGGCTATGACGACAATGTCGGAACGCTCAAAAAGCTGCGCAGGTGAGTCGCTGCAGTCGATCCCGCCGCACTCGACTCCGCGACGGCGACTCTCGTCGCTTCGGGAGATGAAGCGAAACGGCTCGCTGCCCACGCTCGGTCGGAGAGCGCTGACGATCGAGTCGGCCATCTTTCCGAAGCCGATGAATCCAATCTGTCCGAGTTCGATGTCACTCATATTCCACGTCCTGTGATCTCCAGGCCTGCAAACGCTCGCTGTCGCATGCACTCGAAAGCGATCACGGCGACGGCGTTACTGAGGTTAAGACTCCGGGCCGTTCTCCTAATCGGAATGCGGTAGACGGACTCCGAGTACCGCGAGAGAATCTCGTCGCTTAAACCCGCGGTTTCTTTTCCGAATACGAGAGCGCACGGTCCGGTCATATCGACTTCGTTGTACAATCGCTGCCCTTTTGTCGAAGCGAAAAGACACGTTCGTTTGCGAAACAGTGGCTCGAGCTCGTCGAGGCCGGCGTAGTGGTGAATATCGACCAGGTGCCAGTAGTCGAGCCCGGCTCTCCGAACCGCCGCCTCGTCGGTGTCGAAGCCGAGGGGATGCACAAGGTGTAGCGATGCTCCGATCGCTGCACAGGTACGTGCGGTCGAGCCTGTGTTCCCCGGTATCTCCGGTTCAACCAGCACGATGTCGAGGGGTGGGTCAGCGCCGCCATCTTCTTCGTAGATAAACCCGCCTGCGGGGTCGCCTTTTCGATCCATTGTCGTTTCCTGCTTATCGAGCGTAGCGAGAGTGCCGTCGTAGGGCGGTAGGAGCGCCCGCGTACCCCGGCAGCTGCCCGCCGGTCAGCTGTTCCGCGAGGCAGCGAGACTGTCCTGAGACTCGTGAATGTTCAACACCGCGGGAATCGAGCGGATACTTTTCATGATGCGTTTCGTGTCTTCGCTGCGCTCCATTTCGAGGGTGAAGTGGGCCCGGACTCTCCCATTGACCATTTCGTCGACCTTCCCTTCGATGAGATGGCCGCGGAATTTGCGGACTGCGCCTTCGATCTCACTGAACAGGTCGCGAGCGCTTTCAGCGGTGATCTCGTAACGGCGTGTGACATGGGGACTGACCGTCTCCCATTCGACCTCGATCATCCGCTGTTCGAAGTCGGGAATGTGTTTCAGGTTACGACACTGCCTGCGATGAACTATGATCCCGCGACCTCTGGAAACATAACCGACGATCTCGTCACCGGTCTCCGGTCTGCAGCAGTTCGCAAAGCGGATCATCATGTTTCGCTCGTCTCCGATACGAACTCCGATCTTCTCGTGATCGACGACGGAGGCCGGAGGGCCGTCATCCTCGGCTTGTGCCGGAGCAGGTTGTTCGGGGGCGACACTCCGTTGCTGCTGGGTGGCCTTCGACCGCGCGACGACGCTCTGGTCGATGAACAAACTCTCGTCGTGGTTGTTGAGCCAGTGACGGATCTTCTGCCGCGCACGCGTCGTCTTCACGAATCGCAGCCAGCTGAGGTGCGGGCGGGCGTTCCGGTTCGTCATGATCTCGACGACCTGTGTGTTACCGAGTGGCTCCTTGAGGGGAATTATGTGTCCGTCCGCCTTCGCGCCGATGCAACGGTGCCCAACCTCGGTATGAATATGATACGCGAAGTCTATAGCGGTCGATCCTCGAGGCAGGTGCACCACATCCCCCTTCGGGGTGAAGACATAGATCGAATCTTTCAGAATTTCGCGTTTGATCTCTTCGAGGAACTCATTGGAGGCGATGCGAACGTTACCGAGATTGCGTACTCGGTCGATAATGGCCAGCTCGCGGTGCGTGGAAGGTGCGTCGACACCTTCCTTGTACAGCCAGTGCGCTGCAACACCGAATTCGGCAATGCGGTGCATCTCCACCGTGCGAATCTGAATCTCGGTCAGCCGGCCGCCGCTGCCCATGACCGTAGTGTGCAGGCTCTGGTATCGGTTGCTCTTGGGCATGGCGATGTAGTCTTTGAAGCGACCTTCGATCGGCATCCAGAGCCGATGGACGACACCGAGCATGGTATAGCACTGCGTTTCGGTCTCTACGAGAATACGAATCCCGAGCAGATCGTAGATCTCCTCCATTGACTTATTACGACGTCGCATCTTCTCGTAGATCGAGTAGAAGTGTTTGGCGCGTGTCTCGACACGGACGGGAATATGCTCGCGTTCTGCCGCGTCCTTGATCGCTTGCTTGACCGACTCGAGATACTCAGATCGTTCGCTTCGCTTCTGTGCGACAAACTCTTTGATCTGTTGGTACATCTTCTCGTCGAGGCACTTGAAACTGAGATCCTCGAGCTCGTCCTTGAGCCACGAAATACCGAGGCGCCCGGCGAGAGGCGCGTAGATATCGAGGCACTCCCTGGCGATGGCCGTCTTGCGCGGACCATCCTTGTATTCGAGCGTCTGCATGTTGTGCAGCTTGTCGGCGAGCTTAATGAGGATAACGCGAATATCCTTCGCCATAGCGAAAAGCATTTTCCGGATTGTCTCCGCAGCCTGGGTATTCCGGTTCTTCGCCTTTACCGTAGCGATCTTCGTCACGCCGTTTACAAGCATTTCGACGGTCTTGCCGAAACGAGCGCGCAGCTCCTGACGCGACATACTCGTGTCTTCGAGGACGTCGTGAAGCAGCGCCGCTACGAGGGTGTCGGCGTCCATGTTCAGGGAGACGAGAATTTCCGCGACAGCGACAGGATGGGTTACGAACGGATCTCCGCTCTGTCGATACTGGCCTGCGTGCAGCTGTTCGCTGAGGTGTGCGGCTTCGAGTATGCGCGAGCGCTGCTCCTGCGGATATGAGGCGATTTTCTGTCCGAGTCGCTCGATGTATTCAGCCATAGTCCCTCAGTAAACGCGCACATAACGCCGTTCACGCGGCTCCTCCGATTACCCGCCTTAGGCCGGAGAGGTCCCGCTCGATAAACGTCTCCGTGAACCCGGCGGTCTGCAGTAGTTGCTCGACGCGTTGCGCCTGAGCGTCTGCTGCCTCAATTAGAATATATCCGTTCTTGGACATAGTTGCCAACGCCGTTTGGATCACCCGATGGACAGCGTCGAGACCGTCGCGGCCACCGTCGAGGGCCAGCGCAGGTTCCGTTGCCGGCACCCGTGCAGCGGCTGCGGGACCCGATGGAAAGGGAGTGCAGGAAAGGGCTTGCTCTCCACGAAGCTCCTGCATTTCGGCGGTAGTAAGGTACGGCGGGTTACAGGTGATCAGATCGAACGGCCGGCCGTAGCGTTCGGACAGCTCCCTGCGCCACGGTGCCTCGCCTGCGGCTAATCTATCGAGGAAGTTACTCTCGACGATCGGAATCTCACGGTCGAGGAGCCTATCTGCGTTCTTCCGGGCGATCTCCAGCGCTTCGGGGCTTATGTCGGAGAGTGATACGAAGAAGTCGGGCCGCTCGTGAGCGAGCGCGATTCCGATGCACCCGCTGCCGGTGCAACAATCGTGAACCCGGGCGCAGGGACGGTTCGCCAGGAGTCGGAGGGCCACATCCACGAGCAGCTCGGTTTCCGGGCGTGGCACGAGCACGCGTCGGTCCACCGCAAAGGAGAGCCCGTAGAACTCCTGTCTGCCGAGAATATAGGCGATCGGCTCTCCTCGGAGCCGCCGCCCGACAAGTGTTTCGAAGCATCGAACCGTTGTTTCTTCCAATGGGTCACGGGTTCTTGCGTAGAGCTGCTCGCGTGTCAATCCCATTGCAGACGCGAGCAGAAGCAACGCGTCGAGATAGGGGGTATCGCTGCCGGATTGCTCGATCCTCCGAGTGGCATTGCGGAGCACGCGCGCTGCCTCATCCTTCCTCGTGTTCATCGAAATCTATCCGTCGGCTTCGGCGGCACCGACCGTCTCTTCCTGCGCACGAAGTTTCAGCGTTTCGATGATCTCGTCGAGCTCCCCGGCGATGATCTGGTCAAGTTTGTAAATGGTCAGGCCGACCCGGTGATCGGTGAACCGGTTCTGCGGGAAATTGTAGGTGCGGATCCGCTCGCTTCGGTCTCCGCTGCCGATCTGGTTCTTTCGTGCGTTCGCCCGTTCGGCGTTCTTGCGTGCTTCTTCCATCTCATAAAGCCGAGCTTTCAACACACGCATCGCCTTCGCCTTGTTCTTGTGCTGACTCTTCTCGTCCTGGCACGTAACGACGGTACCGGTAGGAACATGGGTAATGCGCACTGCGGAGTCGGTCGTATTGACACTCTGACCCCCGGGGCCGCTCGAGCGGAACACATCGATCCGGAGTTCCTCGGTGTTGATCTGTACATCGGTGTCCTCGACCTCCGGCAGCACCGCGACGGTTACCGCCGAAGTATGTATCCGCCCGCCGCTCTCGGTAGTCGGAACGCGTTGCACCCGATGACCGCCGCTTTCGTACTTCAGATCGCCGAACACATCCTTTCCGGCGACCGAGAAGATAACTTCTTTGAATCCGCCGACCTCCGTTTCGCTTGTGCTGAGCAGCTCGATCTTCCAGCCGCGGTGCTCTGCATACCGGCTATACATACGAAACAGATCTGCGGCGAAGAGGGAGGCTTCATCCCCGCCGGTTCCCGCACGAATCTCCATGATCGTGTTCTTCGAATCCATCGGATCACGCGGCACGAGCAGAAGCTTCAGCTGGTGTTCGATGTGCGTGAGCTGATCGGAGAGCTGTTCGTGCTCCGCCTCGGCCATCTCGCGCAGCTCCGGGTCGTCTTCCTCTCCGGTGAGGGTTCGCGATTCTTCCATCTGCTCGGCGATCGTCTGGTAGCGATTGTACGTTTCGACGATCTGCGAGAGATAGGCATGCTCCTGCATGAGCGACCGATAGCGCTTCTGGTCTTTTAACACGTCAGGATCGGCTATAAGTGTTTCGACCTCTTCGTACCGGTGCTTCAGGCGTTCCAGCTTATCGAACATGGCGTCTCAACTCGTAATCCGGCGGGGCCCGCGCAGGAAGCCGAACATGCTTCCGATAAGGCCGCCGACGATATGCGCGAATTGTGAAATCTCGTTATCCTGAAATGCTGCCACGAACTCCCGGGTCAGGTACAGGAGTACCACGAGAATGAACGTAAGCGGGATTTCGCCCTGGCGGAT
>SLAN01000139.1 GCA_007126865.1 Spirochaetales bacterium
CGATGACCCGGAAGGTGCCGACAACCTGTTCAGTGAGGCCGAAGATCTGCTCGTCGATGCACTCGAGTTACAACAGGACGTCGCGTTCCGCAACGAAGTCGATGCCCAGCTCGCCGACGCGGGCGACCGCATTCGCGCCGCGCTTTTCGAAGTGACCGTGGCCGAGGTGCGTCAGCTCATTAACGAAGGGCGCCGCCTCTATCGGCAGGACAGTTTTAATCGCGCCGAAGAGGCGCTGCTCGATGCGCAGGAGCGCTGGACGCGCGTCAACGAAACCGAAAATGCCGAGATTCGATATTGGCTGAGACTGACGCAGAGTGCGCTTAACCTGCAGACCGATCGAGAGCTCGCGGACACCGATCCGCTCTTTCGTCCCCTCGCGAGCTATCTGAACCTCGCCTACAGTGCATTCGAGCAAGCGGAAGCCGAACGGGCACGTGGCAACGAGCAAGAGGCCGAGCAGCTGCTTGCTCGTGCCGAGGACAACATTCAAAGCGTAACGGTGGCCCGTCCCTTCAACCGCGAGGCTCGAGTGCTCAGTCTGCAGATTATTGAGCTGCTCAATCCGGACGAATTCGATGAGATTTTCGAGCAACGCTTCAATCAGGCGTTGGACGCGGCCGATGAAGCACCTGTGGAATCGCTGAACGAGCTCTATGACTTGCAGGAAGTGAATCCGGATTGGCCCGGACTCGAACAGGCGATTGTCGATGTAGAGATAGCCGCGGGGGTCCGCGAGCCTCCTCGCGACGACACTGCAGTTGAACAATCGAATGAGCTCGAACAACAGGCGCGCGCGGTTTTCGACCCGAACGATGAGAACGCGATAGAACAGGCGGTAGCGCTGCTCGAGGAAGCGATCGAGCTCCACCCGGACAATGACGATGCCCGTTCGTTCCTCGACGAGGTTCGGCTTGCACAGGGGAGTACGGCGGCTCCGACCCTAACCTCTACGGAGCTCCAGCAGTTCCGGCGTGCGGAGAACCACTTCCTCGACGGACAAATCGGCCGTGCCCTGGTGATTGTGGAGCAGCTCTGGCAGGACGAGGAGAATCGGAGATATCCTCCGCTCGCTGATCTCCGTTCCCGGATGGTGGCTCAGTAATGCCGGTTCGTCGCATCCTGCTCGGGTTACTGTTCATCTCGTTACTCGCCGCCGATCTAGCGGGGCAACAGCTTTTTTTCGAGTCGCCGCGTCTCCTGCGAGAACAGGATGTGCGGTTTCCCTTCGTTGAGAGTATCGGCGAGCGGCTCGTTCTCGTATTCCAGGAGCGCGATCCCAACGACGCGTCGACGCTGAGACTGCGTTCGATGAGCAGTGAGGATGGACGCGAATGGGACGACCACGGAACCTTCGGTGAGCCGGTGACCTTCAGTGGGAGCGAGCCGAACATCTTCAGCGCTACGAAGACGGGCGAAAACCGGCTATACGTGGCACTCGGGGTGGACGAGCGCGAAACGGTCGTGTATGAGAGCGATGCCGGCGGTGAGTCGTTCAGTCGAGTGTCGGAGCTCCGAACCGCCGAGACAAGCGTCGCTCCGGTGATTTCGGCACGATACGATAACGGGCTTCTGCTGTTTATCAATCAGGACGTCGAGGCGAGACAGAGTATCTTCGTTGCCGCAAGCGATGACGGAAGAAGCTGGTCGGAATTCTCAAGAATTGTGCCGGAAGAGGATCTTTCGCTGAGCTTCGCCCCGGATCACGCATCCACCGCTTCGAGAGATGTTGTCGTATTCCAGGGACTCGAACCGGGTGCGGGCACCGGATATCAACTCTATGTAACCCAGAGCGCCGATCGAGGGACGACGTGGGATGAAGCCCGCCGCATTACGGACTTTCCCAACCCCGGGAGCACCGAAGACCCGGACTCATACGACAATCAGCGCCCGTTTCTGTACTCCGCCGAGGACGATCTCGTGCTGATGTGGGAGCGTCGTTTCGAACGGGAATCGCCGCGTGTCTTCTCGGCCCGAATCGACGAAACGCCGTCTGCCGGCAATATCGTTCAAGTGAGCCCGGGTCTCCGTGCGGCGAATGCGCCGAAAGTGTTCGAGTTCGAGGGCACGCTCTACTATACCTGGTTCGAAGAGCGGGACGGTTTTCGGCAGGTTGTTCTGGCCGAACCCGACCGTGCCCGATTCCGGGTTCGAGTGCTCAGCGAAATAGCGGGCGATTCGACCTTCGCCTATCCGGTGGTTCATCGCGACCGGGTACACATCGTGTGGCAGGTAGCCCGAAACGGAGAACGCGCGATCGCGTATCTCGAACCCGATCAGTCGGTAGCCCCTCCAACGATTGCTGCCTCTAATTTCTCGCCCGGAAGTCGCGCTCCCCGGGAGACCGCCGAAGTGCGCCTGGAAGCGCCTGACGATCCGTCCGGGATAGCCGGCTACAGTTACGTTTGGAGTCGGGATCCGGACGCTCCAGTGCCCGAAAAGCTTGCGCCCGAAGGCGAGCAAGCGAGCCTCCGGCTCAATACCGACGAGGATGGAAGCTGGTTTCTGCGTGCGATCGCCCGGGACCGAGCCGGGAACTGGTCGGAACCCCGGACAGTGGAGTTCGTGCGCGATCTGACACCACCGGATCGTGTCGTATTCGAAGAACCGGAAACCGATCCGGCAGGATTTCTGACATCAAACACGTTCGAGATAAACTGGACACATGACAATCCCGATATAATCGCCGGCTACACGTATACGCTCAGCTATGTCGGGCCGTCGACTCTTGCGGCGGTAAACGTCGACCGATTGCCCGATCCGCCCGACCGAATCATGACACGCACCCCTTCGATTTCGCGTGACAATCTCGACAACGGAACGTGGGCGCTCAGAGTGGCACCCGTTGACGACATCGGGAACGTCGGTGAACCGGAAACGCTCATCCTTCGACTCAACAAGTACATCCCCGTCACGATCGTCTCCCGCATCGGGTCGGAGCTGGATATGCTCGGACGAACGAGACTTGAGATCGAGGGACGCGGCTTCCGTGAAGAGGGCGATGTCGAACAGATTATCCTCGACAGGGAAGGCGAGGCACCGTACGACCACGTATTCACTCTCGAAGAGAACGAGTTCCGTATCGAGGACAATCGTACCATAGTCGGTCCGACCGTTCACGCTATTCGCACCGGCGAGTATCGGGTAGGCATCGTTCATCCTGTTCGCGGGACCTACTTCGCCGAACAGAGGTTGAGCCTCGACGCAACCGGTGTCATCAAATTCGGTGATTACACAATCGACTACTCGCCGATTGTGTATCCGTCCACGAGTGGTATCGCATTACCGGCTCCCATGCTCGTCGTGTGGGCGACAGCCGGGCTCATGATGCTTGCGGTGTTCTTCTTCATGAGCCGACTGGTAGCCGTGAGCCGCGAGGCGGGTACGTTGCGCTACGAGATCGCGGCGCTGGTAAATCGGAAACCGCTGCCGGACCGGGCGCGAAACCGGAGGTTGGAACAGATGAAACGGAGAGGAATAGGACTCAGGCTGAAGTTTGCAGCCTTTTTCGTCGGACTGGTCGTCTCGGTCGTGCTTCTCGTTGCGGTACCGCTCGGCAACTTCATTATTGAAGCCCAACAACAGACCCTGACCGACGGTCTGCGAGAGCGAACGAATATTCTGCTCGATAGCCTCGTCGGCGGCAGCATTCAACTGCTTCCGAATGCCGAGGACAATCTGTTCGAGCTGAACGCACTGACGCTGCAGACCGAAGCGATCCCTGAAGCTCGGTTCGCAACGATTACCGGGGTCACACAGGCGGAAGAGCTGGAGGAGATAGTCTGGGCTTCGAACGATCCGCGAGTAACCCGGGCCGGCGATCTTCCCGAAGATCAACGGGTAAGCGATACCGATTCACTTCTCAGAGGCGAGACCCGCTACAACGATGAGATTACCGATCGCATTGCCGAGCTCGCCGAAAGGATTGAGACGCAGGCTCGAGACTCACTCGGCGACATACCCGATCGAATCGATCAGCTGAATGCCGAACGTATCGATATCGCGATCAGCGGGGAACCCGATGCCGAGGAGCGAGTCGGCGAGCTCGATGACACGATCACCGAATTGGAAACGCAGCAGCGTGAGATTCTGAACCAGGTCGGAGATGTCGTTGTATCGGTGCCCGAGCTCAGCGCCGACACCGTGCTGACCGCCGATACCACCAGTTATGTCTTCTACAAGCCCATCGTCTTTCGCGAGATCGACGGCGAGGTCTTTTTTCACGGCCTCGTGCGGGTGGGCGTTACCAGCCAACGAATCATTGCCGAGATCAATGCCGCCCAACAGAATCTGATGCGCACTACCGGCGTAATCGCCGTACTTGCCGTCGCAGTGGGAATTGTGGGGGCGCTGATTCTCGCATCGATTATCGTAATCCCGATTTCGCGGCTCGTTCGCGGGGTGGAGATTATCAGGGATACCGAGGATAAGGCCGACCTCGCCGATCACGCAATCGAGCTGAAACAACATGACGAGCTCCGTACGCTCGCCGAAGCGATAAACCAGATGACACAAGGACTCGTCCAGGCTGCAATAGCGAACCGCGATCTGACAGTCGGAAAGGAAGTTCAGAAGATGTTCATTCCGCTTGTTACCGACTCCGCCGGACGAAAGCTCACGACTGCCGAAGATCAGAACGAACACGTGGAGTTCTTCGGGTACTACGAGGGAGCGAAGGGTGTCAGTGGCGACTACTTCAACTACCGACAGCTCGATGAAGAACACTACGCGCTCATCAAGTGTGACATAGCCGGCAAGGGGGTTCCCGCCGCGTTGATTATGGTCGAGGTTGCCACCATCTACCTCAGTTACTTCCGAAACTGGAATCCCGGAATGGCGGAGCAGCTGCCGCAGCTCATGGAGAGCATAAACGACCTGATCGAAGAGCGTGGATTCCAGGGACGATTCGCCGCCTTTACGCTGGCGATTATCAACGCCCGTACCGGTGTGGCGCGTGTGTGTGACGCCGGCGATACGATTCTGCACACGTACCGCAAAGCGTTCGGAAGAGTAGAAGAAACGCAGCTTCCTCCGCTCCCTGCTGCCGGAGTCTTCCCGAGCGATATGCTGCCGAGCGGATTCACGCAGGTAAAGCACACGCTCAATGCCGGCGACATTCTGTTACTGTTCACCGACGGTCTGGAAGAATCGAAGCGCACGCTGAGGGATGAGTCGTTCCAGCCCACTGTGGTCGGTGAGGGCGACCAGGCGGTCGATAACGAGGAGTTCACCAACGACCGGATCCACGACATAGTACGGTGCATGCAGGCCGGTTCCGTATACCGGCTGGAGCGCTATCGAAGCTCGGTTCCCGAGGAGCTCGTATTCGACTTCAGCGGCCTCGAACCGACCGCCCGCAATGCCGTCCTCGCCCTGGTCGCGGTAGAGAAGGTATTCCGCCTGGTGCCCGACCCGTCGGCCGGTTCGGATGTGTCGGTCAGTGTCGATGTCGTTGTTGACGAGTTTCTGCGTAATACCTTCTCGGCGTACGATGACTATTTCCGGTATCCCGATGAACAGCGTTCGGACTCCAATTACCGGCGCTTTACGCATATCTACGAGGACGAACAGTACGACGACCTGACGGTACTTCTGGTGCGCAAGAAGTGATAAACGGGTTAGCCGGAACGCCGATACTAGTATAGTGACTATGAAAACGCTGGTGTCATCGTGCATGTTTCTCGCTCTCGTCAGTGCGAGCGCGCTGTTCGCCGAGACCATCACCGTCCAAAACGACACGGAGAACCGGATCACGATAATCGCCATTCCGGCCCTCGACATCCAACTCGGACCTGAGCGCGATCGCTCATGGTTTTCCGCGATATTCGATGAGCACTCCGGGCGGGCGAAGAGCGTGGCGCCCCGCGGCGTCCGTCCGATACCCGCCCCAACAGGCGACCTCGTGATCGTCGGGGTGAAACGAGTGCCCCACGCGACCGACTTGCCCGTACTCTTCGCGGAGATCGGGGCCGAAGAACGCTTCGTAAGCATCGATGCAACCGGGGTCGAACGCGGCCCGGAGGGGTCGCCGGTCACCGTCCGCACGTGGGAAGCACCGCATGATCGAGCTCCAATCCAGATCGACAACCGATACAGCGACTGGTTGAGCGTTCCGGATCTGGCTGCATTCCGTCGCGATGTGCGACCGGACACCTTTACGCGTACAGACCGCGGCACGAGAACGCACCTCGATATCGACGACTCGCTCCTGTGGGCTAAAGGCGGCACACATAG
>SLAN01000330.1 GCA_007126865.1 Spirochaetales bacterium
AGGAAATCCGCATACCCCGGCAACAGCAACACATCGTCGTAGCTGAGATACTCCGTCGGCTCCTTACCCTCAACGTCCATTCACGATTCCTCCCTCGCTTCTATGCTCTGTCCGCGCCACTCGTCGGCAGCGCCGTCTCCATTCAGTCGCCCGAGTCTCTTTCGAGCAGTGGCGGCGCTCTGTCGCGCCTTTTCTGCGGCGATCCCTACATATTGCTTCGGATCGCTGAAGAACTCCGAGGCCTCGACCTGCAGGCGCTTCGCTGCGGCTGCCTCCAACGACTCCCACAGAACTCGATCGCGCCGTAGCACGTCAACAAGTTTGCGTTGTTCATCGCCCGCCGCGAGCGTTGCCACTCGAACGCGTTCGTGCGCATCCTCCATGCCCGCGAGCGACAACAGAATGTACGCCGGCTCTGCCAGGCACATGTCCCCGGCTCGCTCGATATTATCGAGCATTCGTTCGCGATCGGGCTCGATGCGCTTCAACACAACCTTTGCCCGGTTGAACGCGGCCGCGAATCCGGCGAAATACTCCGCCACGAAACGGCTGCTCGCAGAATTGGTCAGATCGCGCTGGTGTTCGCTGATCTGATCCATATAGAAGGTCACGACACGCGGTACGAATGCCTTCCACAAGCTCTTGATATGCTCCCAGTTCCACGGATTACGCTTGTGCGGCATTGTCGAGCTTCCGACCTGCGACGAGTCGAACGCCTCCCGCACCTCGGATATTTCCGACCGCTGAAGATTACGCATATCGTCCGCCAGATTGGCGAGAATCCCGAACGCCGTATTGCACTCGAGCAGCAGACGCAGCTGGTACTCCGGTTCGACCAGCTGATTCGACTGGTCGCCCGGTCTCAACCCGAGATCTCCGAGCACCTCTTTCTCGAACTCGACGGGATTATTCGTTGCGATGGCAAGTGCGTTGTAGGCCCCAACCGCGCCGGCTATCTTTCCACGCAGCTCAGACGCGAGTCGATCGATCTCGACGATGCTCTTTGACAGTCGAGCCGCGTATTCGCCGATTGCGAAGCCGAACGTAATCGGGACGGCAAACTGTCCGTGGGTTCGGCCGATCTGTACCGTATCGGCGTATGCCTCGGCGAGCTCACACAGCCGCCCGGCCACATCTCTCAGAAGCGGCACGAGGACCGAGCGCACAACATCGCGATAACGCATACTCGTCGCGGTATCGAGCACGTCGACACTGGTAGCCCCCAGATGTACGTACGGCCGCGCGCTCTCCGGCAACGTCTTCTGGTAAACGTTCACCAGCGCGCGTATGTTATGCTGCGTCTTTTGCTCTTCTTCGGCCACGTCAGTCGGATCGATCTGCTCGGCCGCGGACAGCAGTGCAGACTCGATCTCAGAGGTCAGGACACCCTCTCGTTGCATGTGAGCTCTCACGAGAGCAGCTTCAACACGAGCACAGTACCGGGTAGCCGCTTCCTCGCTCAGGTAATCGGCGAGCCGTTCATATAGCGCGCTGTTAGTCTCCCAGTATCGGTGGTCGAGCGGCGAGAGATTACGATAGGTAGGCCGTCTCTCCATATTGAAAGGTGCCATGTCGGCAAGCTCTGTGTCCAGCCCTCATCTATTCACAAATCGGGGCTACATCGGTCATACTTCGCAGCTGTATGGAGATGCACGCCTCGACTACTCCCGATTTTCGATTAAGCGCACCGTCGGAAACGCAGTCGGTTGATCCGGGATCGTTTGAAGATCGAGCGATTCCGCCTCAATCGGTCGAGCAGAAGAGAGGTCGGGCGGATGCCCACCTCCTCCGGCTCGCAATAATCACCGTTTCAGCCGTCGCATTTCTGGCATGTGCCCCGAGCCAGTCGTCAGAGACACCACAGAATACCGGCCCGCGCACCATAATACCGGGGACGGCCGACGGAATTCGGCTCTCGGGCACCGCGGAGTTCGACACCGATTATGAAGCTCTCGACGATACGCCTACGGTTCATGTAGCCCTTGATGAGGGAGAGCTCCTGGTCGAAGTACTCGATACGAACCTTACCCGTAACGATTTCGAAGAGCAAATCGTCGCATACAAGCCCAGCGACAGCCCGGACGCCTTGATTCGATTGCGCGTTATCGAGGCGAATATCACGCAGGGCGGTCACTCGGTTACCTGGGAGGGCGAAACATCGGCTACGAGCGTGCGTTCTCTGAATATATCTTCCGAGGATGTATTCGGTGACGGTGAGCCGGAGATCGTCGCTATCGGTGTCGATAGCGCGGGAAATCAAACCCTCGATCTCTACCGCCGAACCGGAGCCGCAACGCAGCTTCTCTATCGACGTGTCGCCGCGGTAACGAGTGAAGGAAGTGTGGAAATCGTCCGACACGATCGAGATCCCGATAGCGAGGAGATCGATCCGTACGCGATTCTCGCTCAGAGCGAAAACCGTGACACCGAGAACATCCTCGACGTCATCGAAGTGACGTACGCGTGGAGCGCCGAAGACGAAGAGTATGTCGAGGTATCGCGCGAGGAAATCTCCGGCGGCGATATTGCCGAGGAACGATTGCAACAGCTGTATCAGAGCGGTACGAGTGAATTCGCCGAGTTTCTGAGCGGCCTGTGGTACCGAGAGGAGGGTGAGGGATTACAGTTGGTGACATTCAACCCGACCTCCGAGCGCGTTGTGTTCTCCGGTGGTGAAATGCAGGAAGCGTTCGACTGGGAGGTCTCTCGAAAGACCGTTTCGAGCGGCGTACAGATCTCGATGCGCAACCGCAACATTCGTAGTCTGAACACGTTCGTTCGGGTGAACGTCCGCGACCTCGATACGATTACGGTAGATGTGAACGAACGTGGCCGATGGGATGGCACATATCGCCGCGTTGGCGACAGTCTACGCAGAACTCTTACAGGCACCGACGGCGGGCGAATCATACCGAGCGATCCACAGCTCGACGGTACCTTTGAAGACGATGCCGGAACGAGAATCGATTTCGAAGAACATCGCTTCGAGATGACCAGCGGTGACGCGAGACAAAGTGGCGGGTTCGCGATCTACGAGCTCGACAACCTGATCATGGAACTCGCAATGGTTGATGAGCGCGGCCGGCGCGTCGAAAGCCGCACGTATTTCTATGATTTGCAGGAAGATGAGCTGAGCGATCGGATCGTACGTACACTGAAGCTCTCGCCGGCTCGCGTCACTACGACCGGCAGCAGGGCAACGACCGGTGAAACGTTGATTCTCGAGCAAGTGGAGCTGCTCGAGAATGAAGATGATAGCGTCGTGGAAAGCCCGTGATACGGGAGCACTCAATCACCGATTGAGTATCGTACGAATCCTTCGTATCCCGCATCGCGCAGCTCGAGCAGCAGCTCTTGTGCGTACTCCCGACTGCGCATACCCTGGAAATCGATGACCACCTGATAGTGACCATCGCGACTCGTTATTACGGTAGCATCGTAGCCGTCATCCTGTAGCCGCTCCCGATAAGCAGCGGCGTACGGTTCGTGTCGGTAGCTTCCGAGCTGCACCCCCGCCACTACACGTGTGCCGTTCGCTTCGATCGCCGGCTTATCAGCGCGATCCTGTTCTGTCGAGTCGACGTACTCGATCGGGCCGTCACGCGGTGCGAGAAAGCTACTCGGTACGAGCAGGTGTCTTACATCGACTGTATCATCGATGAGTGCGGCGATCAGTGAATCCGGGAACGAGCCGCCTATACGATCGTGGAGCTCACCGTCTCGTTCCAGCAGATACCATTGATACAGCCCGAGTGCAGATCTGGGTTCGAGTCGTCCAATGCGTTCAAGCGCATCGCTCCGTCCCCGAAGGTGCGAAACAGCACGAATTCCAATCACCGAAGCGCGTTCACGAATATCTTCCTCATCGGTGTCGGATTCAACACTGATCGCCAACTCGAGAGCCTGCTCGTGTTCTCCGAGTTCGATAGCAGTCGCCGCCGCTCTAAGGCGAAGCTTGTCGCGTTCGTCGCTGTCCGGCGTAAGCCTCGACGCGCCGAGGAAGCCATGCAACGCTCGGTCCAGGCGACCCGCGGTAAGCTCTCTGGCGGCGTTGAGAGCGAGCGCGCCGGCGAGCGACTCCGAGGGGCGGTACTCCGAACGCTCCGCCAGTCGTGCGGTAGCCTCGTCGAGATTCGCACTGAGCCGTTTCAGATGGTATACGATGTCGGTAGCATCATTCTCCTCAATGCGCTCCATGTTGGCGATCTCGTCGAGGAGAACATCAAGCGACTCGATCTCATAAAGTCCGTCGGCTTCGACCGGAAGGAGTACAAGGGAGGCGAAGACTATACATCTACCGAGGTTGGTTAACCACTTCTGCATTGCCGATTCCCTTAAGAAGCCAAGAAGAATACGAGACGGCAATCGGATAGCGGTTTTACTACGCACGCTTTCGTCGAGCTCGCCGTCCCTTCTTCGTAATTCCGTTCCCCGCCTCGGCATGGCGCTCCACATCCTTTGTTTCGGCCGATGATGCAGCCGAAGCTTGCAGCTCTGTGGTGCGCTGCTTCTCTTTATACCTATTCGACAGCTTTCGCCGCTTCTTGAAGGCCTTGTTGAGCGCAAACGGCAGTATGCTGACGGCACCGAGCATGTAGGCGCTACCGAGTCCGACAAATACCGGAACATCCTCGAATCGATGGAACCCGAGGTTTATATCGGCTGAGTTGTTGACATTTATACCGGCGAACAGAATCACGATCGCCAGGATTACCAGAAAGACAAGAAATTTCCACGGCATCGCAAAGAACCGAGCTCCTTTAGCACACAGTATCCGTCCATGGACTCTACTGGCGCGACTTCATTCCTTTCAGGAACTTGTAGATACTCCATCCGCCCAATCCAAGCAGCCCGAGTCCTCCGAGCGTCATCAGTCCACTACCGATGCCGGTGAGTGCTGCGATCCCGGTTACGATTCCTGCTCCGGTGGCGACCATACCAGCCGTGCGGTCTTCCTTCGTTTTTGAGATACCGAGCCCAGCAAGTACCAGTCCGCCGCCGACGACAGCTCCAATTATCGGATTCGACATGGCGACTGCACGCAGGGCGAGCAGTCCGATCCCGCCACCGACGCCGCCAATTGCGGTGTACGCATTTCGTTCAAGCTCCTTTCGTGGCACAACCTCATTCATTCCGATGACCTCCTCATGCTGTCAGGGCAAGTATACTGTCCCCATTCAAGGCGCGTAAAGGTTATCTACTGTCCCGACGATCGGTGTCGCTCTCACCACGTCGACCGGGTCTCGGCCGGTGCTTTCGTGCACTCCGTAGTATCAATGGGCAAAACTACGTTGACCGGTGAAACACATTGTCGCCCCAACCTCGTTACACGCCTCGATACTCTCCCAATCCCTCAATGACCCGCCGGGTTGCAGAACGGCGGTAACGCCTTCGTGCAGCCCCACATCGATTCCATCGCGGAACGGGAAGAATGCGTCGCTGATCATTACGCTTCCGGCAAGGCCTCCTCGACTCGCGCGAACCTCGGTGTCTATCTCGGCGAGCGTCGCCTCATCCTCGACCTGGTTCAGCGGCTTCCCGTGCTTGACCCACGCGAGTCGATCGGCAAGCTTGCGGTACGCTTTGTCACGCGCGATCTCCGCCACGCCGACTCGATCCTGCTCGCCGGTTCCGATGGCTATGGTTGCCCGGTCCTTCACGAAGATCACCGAATTGCTCGTAACCCCAGCCTCAACCAGCCAACCGAATCGCATATCGGCACGCTCGGCATCCGTCGGCTCGCGCTCGATGCGGTACTCCACTCCCTTGTGTGCGACCGCAGCGGGCTCAAGATCGCGGTCGGTCAACCGTTTCGGTTCAAACGAGAGCTGGGTAACCAGACCGCCGTCGGTCAACGAATGGAAATCCACGACACGCCGGGACGCCACCTCGTACAACCGATCCATCGCTCGAATCCGCATGACACGGAGATTCTTTCGATCCCGAAATCGTTCGAGAGCCTCCGGCGAAAAATCGGGAGCGACCACTACTTCACTGTACGACTCCATGATCCGCTCGGCGGTCTCCTCATCGATCGACTTGTTCAGCGCTACAACGCCTCCGAACGCCGCGATTCGGTCGGCGAGGTACGCTCTGCGGTAGCTATCGGCGGGTGAATCCCCGATTGCGACCCCACACGGATTATTGTGCTTCACAATGACTGTGGCAGGCTCATCGCCGAAATAGCGCA
>SLAN01000042.1 GCA_007126865.1 Spirochaetales bacterium
AGACGGCCGCTGAGCAAAACCAGGGCTCCGATTACACAGATGCTGAATGCGAGCGGCGCCAGCGCAGGTACCAGAAAACGTTCGTGGCTATTCAAGGTCCCGACCAGAACCGCGGCGACACTGATAAAGAACAGATACGGGATGATATAGCGAAAAAGCGAAGCGGCGAGCTCGGCCCGTGGGGCATCCGGGAAGTCGAGTATGACCGAGATAACCGGCCCGCTCCAGATAATCGATGCGACGATCAGCGGAATCAGGACTATTCCCTGCATCGTGAGTATGGTGCGGATCAGTCGTCGCGCACCGTCCTTCTCTCGGTCGCGAACAATTCGTTCTGAGAGAACCGGTATAAACGCCGATGAGAGCGCCCCTTCGGCGAGTAGTTTTCGAAGATTGTTCGGAATCACGAAGACAAGATGCAGGACGTCGGCGCGCGCGCCGGCACCGAATACTGCACCGATAACCGCCATCTTTACAAAGCCCAGCAGGCGCGATGCAAATGTGGCGCCCATAACGACAGCGGCATCGCGCGCACTCCGACGCATGGAACGCGACGCTTCATTCATCGGCGGAGCCTGCATATCGTCGGAGGAAATCCGTTCGAAACTCATCGAAATCTCCGCGCGCTATCGCCGCACGCGCTTCGGCGACCAACCGCGCAAGGAATCCGAGATTGTGCAACGTACCAATCATCGGACCGATCATCTCACGACTCATTAACATATGCCTGACATACGCCCGTGAATACTCGCGTACAGAATCGGCGCTCCACTCGGGGTCGATCGGTCCGAAGTCGTAACGGAAACGCTCGTTTTTCAATGCGATCCGTCCGTCACGGGTAAATACCGTTCCGTTCCGTGCGATCCGAGTGGGAAAAACACAGTCGAACATGTCGACACCTGAACCGATAGCCTCGAGTACATATTCCGGCGTTCCGATACCCATAACATATCTTGGTCGATCCCACGGCAGGAACCGGGCCGTCTCTACCATCGTTTCACGGAACAGATCAAACGGCTCACCAACCGAAAGACCACCGAGGGCATATCCCGGAAAATCGAGTTCAACGATTTCCGATGCACTCCTTCGCCGGAGATCGGGATGGAAGTGCCCCTGTACGATACCGAATGCCACCCCGGCATAATCTGACCCGCACCGTTCCCATGCTCGACGTGCACGTGCGGCCCACTTCGTGGTCAACTCAACAGCCTGTTCGGCTTCCGAACGCGAAGCGTCGTATCCGGTACATACATCCAGCACCA
The DNA here is from genome assembly GCA_007126865.1 of Spirochaetales bacterium. Taxonomy (GTDB): domain Bacteria; phylum Spirochaetota; class Spirochaetia; order DSM-27196; family SKKC01; genus SLAN01. The sequence continues at coordinate 1,263 of SLAN01000042.1, forward strand.
TTTGGATGTCGCTTCCCAGAACTTCCTGAATTCCCACGACCGATTCCGGTGTCAGCGTATGGTACGACCCATCAATGTGACTGCGGAACTCGACTCCGTCGTCACGGAGCTTCCGAAAGTCCGAGAGTGAGAAGATCTGATACCCTCCCGAATCGGTAAGCAGATTCCCATGCCATCCGGTGAACCGATGCAAGCCGCCGGATTCTTCGATTACGTCCGTCCCGGGTCGTAAGTAGAGATGATACGTATTCGCGAGCATCAAGCGGTAGCCGAGCTCGTAGATATCCGAGTGAAATGCACCTTTTACAGCCCCCGCAGTCCCGACCGGCATGAAAGCCGGAGTCTGCACAACTCCGTGCGGCAGTGCGATGGTACCCGCTCGCGCCATGGTCGTGCCGTCGCTATGGTCAATGGTGAACGTCAACGTATGAACTCCGCCACTACAGAAGTAATCGTGAAACTCAGCTCCGCGCCCGCCGGAGTAACGCGATCGCGCAAATCAGAAACAGTCCGACCGGCAGGAACGCGCCGATCTCAGGCTCGATGTATCCGAACCGTGCGAGCATGCTACTGACGAATTGAAAGCCATAGTAGAAGACCGCGAGTGACATGGCAATCAGTATGCTGAGAAGGAGAATGCTCTTCTTCAGACGACTGCCGACGGCACCCGCAATGAGACTGACGATAAGCGGCGTCAAAGCGAAAGCGTAGCGGTTCAAGTAGTCGGTTCGGGCCTGGCGGTACGGTAAGCCGGATTCAATACGTCGACGCACAAACTCGCGCGCCTCCTCCCGTCGCATATCCTCCACGTTCTGGCTTCCACGTCGAAATACCTCCGGCTCCACCGAATAGTCGGGGTTCTCGTAGAATGACTGCCGCCTGCTTTCGACCTCCCCGTTGCCGCTCCACTCGAAAATAATCGCATCCTCGAGATCCCACGAGGAGCCGTTCCACACTCCGCGCCTCGCGGTCACGCGACGTTCCAACGCGCCCTCTTCATCGCGTTCGACTACGGTCACACGGTCCATGGTATCGCTCGCCCGCGCATAGTACTCAGTGAAGAAGACGAGTCGACCGCCGTCGCTCGAGACCGTGGTGTTCGTCCTGCCGACAAATCCACTCCCCAGAAGGTTCCGTTGCTCGGCTTCCTTGACCCTTCTGGTCTCGATCACGACCATGTCCTCGAACCAGAACAGAAAGCCGCCCGAGAGCACGCCCATCAACAGTATCGGAACAAGAAAACGACCGAGCCGCCTCCCGGCGCCGAATACGGCGATAAGCTCGTTGTTCGAGTATAGACTTCCCATCGTGAAGCTTATTGAGAAAAGCAAGGAAAGCGGCAACGCGTACACCGTGGCCTGAGGGAGATAGAGCAGCTGTTGACGAATGATAGCACGTGCGGGAATGTTGCGGTCCACATAGCTCACTACATGCTCGAACAGCTCCACAAGCTGCAACAAGAGAACACAGAAAAGAAAGGAGTATATGAAGATGGGGATGAATTCGCGCAAAAGCATTCGATCGAGGCGGAATTTCATCGACGCGCCCTCTCCATAAGAAACCACACCCCGAAGATGGTGACCACGATATTGGGAGCCCACATCGTCAACCAGGCCGGGATCTGCGGATGTTGAACGCCAAGTGTCTGTCCACCGAAGATTGAAGCCCAATACAGAAACGACACGAACAGACCGACTCCGAACCCGATCGCGCGCCCACTCTTGCGGGCTGTGAGCCCGACCGGAAACGCGAATATCACGAACGCGATTGTTGAAGCGGGAATCGAGAACTTCTTATGAAACTCGATCAGATTCAGCTGAAGGCTGCGGCTGGTAATGCTCCTTTCGCGTTCTTCGCGAAGATCGCTTACGAGGGTCGACAGAGAACCGAGCGCACCGTCGGTGGTAGTCCGCCCGGCGGCAACATCCCGTTCCAGCTCCTGATACCGATCGACGAGTCGGCGTTCGATCGACTTAACCCTGGCGTCTCTCGCGGCGATCCGTTCCTCCAGGTCACGACGCTGGTCCTGCACCATCGCCCAGACATCGACCGAACTCATCTCTCGCGCCGTGGGATTTTGAAGCGTAATCGATATGTCGCGCAGAAGAATGTTGTACGTCATCTCGCGAGTTGTCGCGTAATCGAAGTCCTCGGCATTGCCACCGACCGGATCGTGGAGCGACACGTCCGCGAGGCGTAAAGAAATAACGCCGCTGCGATCGGCATCTTCTTCGAGAAATGCCTGACGTGCGCTTATGACGCGTTCACGCGACCGCCGGCCGGTTTCGACGATCAGAAGGTCCCGAATAACCCCTTCCTCTACTTCCCCGCTCACCAGCACCAGATCCTGGAACTCACGAGCCGCATACGCCTCGAACTCCAGGTCGGGATTCGAGAGCACCAGCTCTCGATATCGGCGAACCAGATTGAGATTCCCGACAGGTAACAGGTAGTCGTTCGTGAGGAAGGTCGCGAGTGAGAAGAGGACCCCTATGATGAGCACCGGCGTGAATAGCCTGCGAATGCTTACGCCGCTCGCTCGCATCGCGATAATCTCGTTATCACTGTTTAACCTGCCGATCGCCATCAGACAGCCCACGAGGCTGCCGAACGGCACCGCAAGTGCGACAATGCTCGGAAGCGAGTACCATAGAAGCTCGAGTACATCGACAACCGGCACCTGCTTCTCGAGAATATCCTCCGCGAGCAGCAGGAGCTGGTTGATGAGAAAGATGCAGAAAAAGAAGAGGAACGCGACGACAAACGAGAAAAACACCTCGCCCGCCACGTACCATTCGATCCGCCGCCTTCGAAAAACCATCGTTGACCCCGGCGGTAGTGGTTATGCGGCCTGCCGCTTCCCACCGGCCTTCACTTCGAAGACCGGTGGGAACGGCTGAACCGCTGTCCGGCGCGAACGCAGCGCGATTCCGATCGTCGCGTGCAGCGCGATTCCGATCGTCGCGTGCAGCGCGATTCCGATCGTTAGCTGCAGCGACGTTGAAGACCGCCCGCCTCAGCGACGATTACGGCCGCCACGGCGTCCGCCCGAGCCACCCCCATCGCGCGGCTCACGATGCTTCTCTCGGGACCTTTTTTCGTCGGAAGCCGCGTCCCCTCGCGGCGCCACCTTGTCCCTATTCTCCTCTTCGTAAATGAGCTTCAGGTTGAAGCGCCCCATCTTGTCGATTTCCATGATCTTAACGGGAACTTCCTGCCCGAGCTGCAGCACGTCCTCGACCGACTCTACCCGGTGGTCGGCCATCTTCGAGATATGGCACAACCCTTCACGGCCCGGCAAGAACTCGATGAACGCGCCGAAGTCGACGATACGCCGCACAACACCGTCGTACGTCTTCCCGACCTCCGGCTCCTCGAGTAACGACATGAACGCAGCTTTTGCCGCTTCGGCGCCGGCCTTATCCTGGGAGTAGATGGTCACCGTTCCGTCATTGTCGATGTTCGTCGTAACATCGTGCTTCTCTGAGATCGACTTGATCGTCTTGCCGCTCGGTCCGATGAGTAGTCCAATCTTCTCCTGGTCTACGACGAAACTCAGTATTCGCGGAGCAAACTCGCTGAGGTTACTTCGAGGCGCCTCCATCGTTTCCGACATGACATTGAGAATGTGCAGGCGCCCCCGTCGTGCCTGCTCGAGGGCTTGCCTCATAACTTGTGGATCGACGTTGGAAATCTTGATATCCATCTGGAAGGCGGTAATACCGTCCTCCGTTCCGGCCACCTTGAAATCCATGTCACCGAGAGCATCTTCTTCGCCGGTTATATCGCTTATGACCACATCGGTCTCGCTATCGTGCACAAGCCCCATTGCAATACCTGCCACGGGTTTGTCGATCTTGATACCGGCATCCATGAGGCTGAGCGAACTACCGCACACCGTCGCCATGGAGCTCGAGCCGTTGGACTCGAGAATCTCGGATACGATCCGGATCGTATAGGGAAAATCACTCTTATCGGGGAGAACCGCCTGAACGGCCCGCTGTGCGAGATGACCGTGGCCTACCTCGCGCCGTCCGGTGCCGAGCCGTCCGGTTTCTCCGACCGAGAACGGCGGGAAATTGTAGTGCAACATGAAGTGCTCTCGACGATCGCCCTCAATATCGTCGAAAATCTGTTCGTCCTGGACCGTCCCGAGCGTGGTCACTGCCAACGCCTGCGTTTCTCCGCGGGTGAAGAGCCCTGAGCCGTGTGCGCGCGGCAGCACACCGACCTCACACGTAATATCTCTGATATCCTCCGGTCCACGTCCGTCGGTGCGTATTTTTCGCTCAAGAACGGACTGGCGCAGGATCTCCTTCTCGAGCTCGTCGAGAACCGCGTTGAAGCGCTTCTCCTCTCCCTCGGGGATTCGGTCGGCGAACTTCTCATTGGCCTGCTCTACAACGGCATCGATGGCGTCTCGTCGCGCCATTTTGCCTTTCACGAAACACGCCTCTTCGAGCTTCGGCCGCGCGTAATCACGCAACTCGGAGGCAAGCTCGAACTCGGGCGGGTCATCGGGTACCGGGAGTTTCTCCTTCCCGGCCTTATCTCGCAGCTCGATTTGTGCCCGGCAAAGCGCGGCAATCGGTTCACGCGCCGCATCGATGGCATCGGCCAGCAACTCCTCCGATACTTGAGCGGCGCCACCTTCCACCATCGTAATGCCCTCTTCCGTACCGGCAACCACAATATCGAGCGTCCCGCGGTTCAGTTGCTCGAATGTAGGGTTAATCACATACTCGCCGTCAACCAGTGACACGCGAACGGCACCCGTCGGCCCGTCGAAAGGGATGTCGCTGATCGTAACCGCGGCAGAAGCGGCAACCATCCCGATAACGTCGGGTGGATTCTCCTGATCCGCGGAGATGGTCGTTGGTACGATCTGAATATCGCGCTTGAACTTCTTATTGAACAACGGCCGCATCGGACGATCGATGAGCCGCGAAACCAGTATTTCGCGATCCTTCGGTCGCCCTTCGCGCTTGATGAAGCCTCCCGGGATCTTACCGGCGGCATAGTACTTCTCGTTATAGTCCACCGAAAGCGGGAGAAAATCGACATCGAGCTCCTTGCTCGAGCAACAGACGGTAGCTATAACCGCGCTGCCGCCATACCGGGCGAAAACCGCGCCATTTGCCTGCTTTGCCAAACGGCCGCTTTCGAGAGTCAACTCCTGCGCGCCGACTTGAACCTTAACCTGTTCCATGAGTCTCTTCCTTGTGCTGTCAAGTGTTCGAGTATCCCTGGTGAAAACGACACAAACTCGAACATGAATACCGGGGTTGCACCTACTTCCGCAGCCCGAGCCTTCCGAGGAGGGCGCGATAGCGGTCGAGGTCGTTATCACTGAGGTAGCGTAGCAGACGTCTGCGGCGCCCGACGAGCTGCAGCAATCCTCGTCGCGAATTATGGTCCTGCTTATGATTCTTAAAGTGCTCGGTGAGCTGCTCGATTCGCCGGGTCAGCAGAGCAATCTGCACCTCGGTATTTCCGGTGTCGTTCGGCCCCTGGCCGAACTGCTCCACGATCTCCTGCGTCTCATCCTTAGTCAGAGGCATGCTTCCTGTTACTCCTTACGTTGCAGCTTGGCATAATGGATACGGTGGATCGGGAGAACGCGCCGGTACAACAGCACTGAATATACAGACGCTTTCGGCTATCCGCTGAGCTCACCGAACCCCGCCTCGATACTCGAAAGCGTCCGTCTGAAACCCCAATACCATGTGTACAGACGCGTCCACGAAAAATCGATCACCGACTCCGATTCTTTTGTCGCACAATTATCGATGAGAGCTACAACTGTGTCAACCGCAGACAAATCTAAATCGGAACCTACCGGACTCGAACGACCCCACTGCCAGAAGTCGTCGTTCGTCGCTGAATACGGCGACAGGCTCGCCATCCGCGGGGTCGGCGCCGTCCTCGAAGCGGATGCCGGTGCGCATCAATAATCCACCGTTTCGTATCGTCTTCGCAACGTCGGGATCGACAATGGCTCGAGAGAACCGGGAGAGCCGTGACAGGAAATCATATGCCGACAACAGGTGGTCGCTACCGAGTCCATCTCCTCCCGAGGTCGCCTGTTCGACGGTGAACGGACCGACAGCGGTTCGGCGAAGTGCGACGACGTGCGCGACCGAACCACATTCTCGGCCGAGATCGCGGGCGATCGCACGAATATACGTGCCTGAGGACACCTGAATACGTGTGGAGAGATCCGGAGGGGTCCAATCCAGGATCGTGAAATCACGAATGTGTACTGTACGTTCCGGCAATTCAACCTGCTCTCCCGCCCGCGCCCGCCGATAAGCGCGTTCGCCGTCGACATGGACGGCCGAATATGCGGGTACGGTCTGCTGTATCGTTCCCACAAAACCGCACATCGACCGCTCAATCGTCTCGCGGGAAGGTTCGGGTGCCGATGCGATAACCTCCCCTTCCGGATCGAGGGTATCGGTCTGGGTACCGAAGCGAAAGATTGCCTCGTATGTCTTGTCGAGTTGGGTAATCCAGTCGGAGAGCTTTGTGAGCCTTCCGACCAGCACGATCAATAGCCCCGACGCGAATGGATCGAGAGTTCCGCTGTGTCCGACCTTTGCCCCGCGAAATGCCCGCTTTGCAGCACCGAGAGCGCTATGCGAGGAAATCCCCTTCGGCTTATCGAGAAGGATCGCACCATCGGCGAAGCTCAATCGCCACGCTCCCTCTCGATTGTCTCGATTACCCGCTGACCGTCCCGAATCGTGGTATCGACGACAAAACGCAAGCGCGGCGTTGCCTTCCAGTGAACCTTCGCCGCAATTCGCGACTGCAGGAATCCCGCCGCTGCATTCAGGCCCTTAACCGACTTCTCGAGCTCCGAACGCTCGAGATAGCCGGAAATCCGTATGGTCGCGTACCGTAAATCGCGCGAAACATCGACATCCACGACCGAACAGAGCGAGCTTACACGCGGATCTTTAATATCGCGTCCCACGATAGCCGCGCTGACAATCTCGCCGATCAGCCGGGACGCCCTGGGAATCCTGTCCATAGCCATGCCTCAATCAGGCTTCGCCGGTATTTCCGGTTCCCTCTTCGCGCTTTTTCGATGCAACGGTCGCGCCGAGCTTCTTCGCGATCTCCCGGACCTCGAACACTTCGATCTCATCGCCCACTTTCAGATCGTCATACCGTTCGATGCCGATTCCGCATTCGTAGCCGCTTTCGACTTCGCGAACATCGTCCTTGAAGCGTTTGAGCGAGGTGATCTTGCCGGTGTGAATCTCCACACCCTCGCGGTAAACGTGCACGCGCGCGTTCCGCGTCACCTTGCCGCTCTTGACGTAGCAACCGGCGATATGGCCGAGCTTCGGCACCTTGAAAACCTCACGCACTTCGACTGACCCGACCGTCTCTTCCCGCAGCTCGGGTGCGAGCATTCCTTCCATCGCCTGGCGGATATCGTCGACGGCGTCGTAGATAACGCCATACTTTCTGATCTCCACCTTCTCACGCTCGGCAAGTTCGGCCGCTCGCGGTGTCGGCCGGACATGAAAACCGACGACAATCGCATTCGACGCGCTGGCAAGCATGACATCGTTTTCGTTAATCGCACCGGCGGCCGCACGAATGGCGGTAAGCCGTATTTCTTCGGTCGTCAATCCTTCGAGCGCGCTCTTCAGCGCCTCCACCGAGCCGTGCACGTCGCCCTTTATGACAACTTTCAGCTCCTGGATGTTTCCTTCCTGGATCGTGTCGTACAGGTTATCGAGCGTAATCTTCTTGACGTTCCGCGCATCCTCGAGCCTTCGCAGCTCCTGCCGCTTGTCGCCGACCTGCCGTGCGTGCTTGTCATCGCGTGTGACCTGGAACGGATCACCCGCCTCCGGGATGCCGGTCAAACCGAGAATCTCCACCGGCATGCTCGGCGTTGCTTCATTCACGCGTTCGCCCCGGTCGTTGAACATTGCACGCACACGCCCGGGATAGACACCGGCAACGAATGCGTCGCCGACCCGCAGCGTTCCACGCTGAATGAGCACTGTGGAGACGGTGCCGCGCCCCGGATCGATCCGGGTTTCGATAATCTTTCCTTCGGCGGCACAACTATAATTCGCCCGCAGCTCGAGAACATCGGACTGGAGCGCCACGGTTTCGAGGAGCTCTATCACACCCTCGCGCTTGAGAGCCGAAACCTCGCAGAAGAGTGCGTCGCCACCCCACTCTTCCGGCATGAGACCGAGCTCGGAAAGCTGCTGTTTGACACGATCCGGATTCGCCGCCGGAAGGTCGATCTTGTTGACGGCCACGATAATCGGAACCTTCGCATCGCGTGCGTGATCGATCGCCTCGCGCGTCTGCGGCATGACTCCGTCGTCGGCGGCGACAACAAGAATGACAATGTCGGTGACATTCGCACCACGAGCTCGCATGAGCGTAAACGCCTCGTGGCCGGGTGTATCGAGGAATGTAAGCCGCCCGTGATCGGTGTCGACCTGGTACGCGCCGATATGCTGCGTGATCCCGCCGAACTCATCGCCCGCGACATCCTCAGATCGGATCGCGTCGAGAAGCTTAGTCTTCCCGTGATCGACATGTCCCATAACCGTCACGATGGCCGGCCGCGCTCCGAGGTCCTCCTCGGTGTCTTCGGCGGTTTCAATCACCGTTTCGTCGTACAGACTCACTACCTTGACCGACGAGCCGTATTCCGATGCTACGATTTCGGCCGTTTCGGCATCGATCTGCTGGTTGATGGTAACCATCATACCCATGCTCATCAGTTTGCCGATGATATCGGATGCCTTCAGGTTCAACTTCTTGGCGAGCTCGGCGACGCTAACCGATTCCATGATTTCGACCTCTTTCGGAACCGGGTTCGTCTTCTGCTGCGTACGCTTCTTATTGTAGTAGAACTGCTTTTCGGGGGACTGATTCTTGTCGCGACGCTCGCGCCCGCCGCCCTTACCGCTCTCTTTCTTCTTCGATTTGAAGAACTTGCGCGAACCTTTCTGTTGAGCTGGTCCGGCGGGAGGTGGGCTTCCTCCGCGCGGCGGGAAGGAGCGAGGCGCACCGGGACCTCTCCGGTCACCTCCCGGTCCGCCGCCTCGCCCCGGACTCGGCGCAGGGCGACTCTCAGCCCGCTCGGCACGAGACTCAAGCTCGGATGTGGATACATGCCGCCCAGTGCTTCCTGCCCGTCGATACGGCGCAGGTGCCGGTCGCGCCGGCTGCCGACGGAAGGTACGTTTCGGCTTCGCTTCGGGAGTCTGTGTTTCTTCGGAGCTCTTTTCGGTCGATTTCGGCTCGTCTGTGCTTTCCGACTCGCTCCCCTCGGCGGGAGACACTGTCTCCTCACCCGGCTGTTCGATCCGCGCCGCTTCCTCGTTCGAGGACTGCTGCTCCTCACCCTCAACCTGACGAGGCGTCGTCGCCTCGGCCGTTTCCTCTGTCGTCGAGGTTTCCGCTGCGGCTTGCCGCTCGTCGCCGGCCGATTCCGGACGCGTCTCGTCCTTCGGCGATTCGGCGCTCTTCCTGGACTCAGTGGCAGGTTGGTCGGCGGGCGCTCGTGCAGCGCTGGTTTGACCCTGTGAGGATGACGCGGCTTTACCCTTGCGCTTTACGACTATCTTCGTCTTGCGCTTCTTCTTCTCGTCCGACTCGGACTCAGAAGCTGCCGGGCTTTCCTTACGGTGTTTGATGAGCGTTGCCTTCGGCTTCTTTTCTGGTTTTTCCTGATCTTCTGCCATATGCGTCCCTGGAGAATGCCTCCTCACGCTCCATACTAACGAAATGTCTCCGGTTTGTGAAACCGGTTGCGGCATCTATCGCCGATTAAACGCGATATACCGATTCACTCATCTTCGTCGATGATCTCGACGTTCTCGCGAACAATCTCCTGTATGAGCTCGACATCCTCATCGCTGAGCCCCTCGATCTTCCGAAGCTCCTTCCCGGTCATGGAAAGCAGATCAACGATTACCTCTACACCCGCAGCGCTAAGCGCTTCCACGATGTGTTCCGGAACATTCGGCAGCTCGCTGATGAGCTCAATCTCCTCTTCGGTCTCTTCTTCTTCGTCCTCTTCGGTCTCTTCTTCTTCCGAGCCGGGTTCGAGCCCCGATCCCTGCTCCGCCTCTACGGTTTCCGCTTCACTTTCAACGGCTTCTTCGACATCTTCATCACTCGTACCGGCAGCCTGCTCCTCAACGACCTCTTCAACGCTCTCCGATTCGTCGGCAGTCTCACCTTCCTCTTCGATGATTTCGACGCTCTCGGCAATTATGCGTTTGAGCATCGAAATATCCTCGCTGCTCAGTCCCTGGATCTCGGCGAGCGCTTCATCGGAGGTGTTCACGAGCGTCTCGATCAGCTCAATGCCCTCTCGACTGAGTATGTCGACGATCCTCGGCGGGATTTCGGAGAGCTCCGCAATGCGGGTGATTTCCTCTTCGCTCTCCTCCTCTTCGCCGAAGAGCGCACTGACCGCCCGCTTGGTATCGGCTGCAATGTCCATCTCCGCGAACTGCTCTTCAGTTTTCACGTCGATATTCCAGTCGGCGAGTCGGTTTGCGAGCCGGACGTTCAGGCCCTGTTTACCAATGGCAAGACTCAGCTGGTTCTCCGGGACAACCGCGAGCGCCTGCCTTTTCGGCTCATCGAGAATAACAACCTGAAGGACCTCCGCCGGAGAGAGCGCGTTCTTGATGAATGACCGCGTGTCGACATCATACTTGAGTATGTCGATTTTCTCGCCCTCGAGCTCCCGCACGACAGCCTGAATACGGACCCCCTTCAATCCCACACATGCTCCAACCGGGTCGACATCTTCACGGTTGGAGTACACGGCAATCTTGGTGCGATAGCCCGGCTCGCGCACGATTTTGAAGATCTCGACCGTTTTATCGTACACCTCGGGCACTTCGAGTTCGAAGACACGGCGAACGAAGTCGGTGTGCGTCCGACTCAGGATGATCTGCAAACCTTGCGGACTCTTTGTCACTTCATAGATGAGCGCTTTGATCCGGTCGTTCGGACGATAGCTCTCGCGCGGACTCTGGTAGCGCTTTGGAAGCATCCCCTCGGTCTTCCCGAGATCAACGAATATATTCCCGTTCCGCTCTCGTTGATAGTAACCGATGATCATCTCCCCTTCCTTGTCCTTGAACTCGCTATACAGCGTGTCCTTCTGGATCTCACGAAGGGTCTGTCGAGCCTTCTGCTTCGCGCTCTGAACCGCAACACGATCGAAGACATTCGGATCGATCTCGATGAGCAGCTCGTCGCCGATCTCACAGTCCTCGGCGAGCTCGGAGGCTTCCTCGAGCGAGATCTCGGTCACCGGGTCCATAACCTCTTCCACGATCTCCTTCTGCGCGTAGAGCGTGACATCCTGACCGTCTTCGCTGAACTGAACGACGGCGTTGTCTACACTCCCGAATTTTCGCTTGTATGCGGCGAGAAGGAATTCCTCGATCGTTCGCATAATCAGCTCTTGGCTGATTCCCTTGTCCTGAACCAGGAGACTGATCGCCTCAGCAAGTTGAGCAGACATAGCGCTCCATGTCCTCCTACGTATCTTCCAGCCGAGCCGCCCGAATCTCGGGATAAGCAAGGCGTTCGTTCGTACCGTCTACATTCAGGACGATACCCTCGTCGTCGGCGGCTTCGAGCAGTCCATATTTCCACTCGTTCGCCATATCCATAACCTTCATTTTCGTTCCGACGAAGATCGGAAACTCACGATTCTCTTTCAGCTTTCGACTGATTCCCGGAGACGAGACCTCTACGTGAATGTCTCGGTGATCGGTCAACAGCTCGAGTCGGGGCACGATCGTTCGATGGACCTCCGCACAATCGTCAATAGAGACTCCTCCGAGTCGATGAACCACTACATGAACGTGTAGCACACCACGAACACCTTGGGAACGACATTCGACCAGGGCCAGGCCGAGCCCTTCTACCACCGGCGATAGCTCTGCTGTCAGGTCGGCATCAGTCATATGCTGGCCCTCATTCGGAACGAGCGAGTCGGGCAAAAAAAAGAGCCGGATGCGGGGCATCGACTCTTTTCGGCGTACTTCGCTTTAGAGTTTGTCATTAAAATACGCAATGAACGGAGTCGTTGTCAATCGACTGCGAGAGTGCGAACATAGAGCGTTCCCGCACCGGCGTTCGCCAACACCCGGGAGCACTCCTCCGCGGTTGCGCCGGTGGTATACACGTCATCTACCAGGCAGATCGACACACCGATGAACGGCCGGCTCGATGCCTCCGAAAGCGGTCCCGTCCCCGATCGACCCGATTCGCGCATGAACCGATCAACGCAGTGGGCGTTCAGCGTGTATCGTCCGCGAACGTTTTCGGCGCGCGCCTCGCGGCCGAGTTTCTTCTGTGCACTTCCGCCGCCCGACCGCACGAGAAGCGGAGCGCTCGGAATTCCGAGTCGGTTGCTCAGGTGCCGGACCAGCACCTGCACCGGATCGAAGCCGCGACGGGCAGTCGCCTTCGTTCGCGACGGCACCGGTACGAGCATCTCTACGCGTGGTATGAGCGGTGCGAGCAGCTCCGCAGCGAGACGAACTGAGCGGCGAGCGGCGTTCACTTTGCAGGCTCGGATGAGCAGATCACCACAGTTCCGGTACTCGAACGGGCTGGCGTTATTCAGGAACGAACGCTCGATCCCGCGACACGACGTACATCTCATCCGCTCGCTGATCAACGTTCGACCGCAAAGCTCGCATCGCTCCCGGTCCTCGATTCGCGCATTGTAGAGCCGCCGCGTACACCGGCGGCAGATTCCCGCAGGTCGATGAGCCCGCCCGTACAGCGGCTCCCTACAAACCGCACACCGCCGGCCGAGCAGCGCATCCTCCACGGCCCCGGCACTCCTGACTGCGAATACACCGATTCTCGCTCGCATACACCTCGAACTCCCTTTTACAGTTATTACGAGCGTGTCTGCGCTCACGATTGACGGAGAAGAGTGGGAGACGGAGCTGCGGAGAGGTGCGTGGGGCGAAAAGACACGTACCGTGGCCCGCGGCCTTCCCGATTTCGGCGCCGCTTTCGTACCCGACCGCTTTCGTACCCGACCGGTCACTTACCCGAAAGGAGTCTCTGCCACTGGTCGAGCAGGGCAATCGCCTGCACCGGAGTCATATTGGAGAGGTCGAGCGACCGAATCTCATCCGGCAACCACGATTCTTCCGAGAAAAGCGCTCGCTGCCCGTCCGGTGACACCTCGGGCCGGTGTCGCTCCGGGGGTTCGGACGATGATCCGTTGCCGGAACGCGACGAAGACGTCGTACCGCCGCTCCGTGCAGCCAGCAGTTGCTCGGCGCGATGTACCACCGGAGGAGGCAATCCGGCGAGGCGGGCGACATGGACCCCGTAGCTGCGATGCGAGGGACCGGGTTCGACGCGCTTCAGGAAGATGACCTGCCCCTCCTCCTCTGAAACCGCCATGCGCATTATCCGCAGGCCGGGCAGATCGAGCGCAGTCAGCTCGTGGTAATGGGTGGCGAACAGCGTTCTGCTTCCCAACTCGCTCAACAGGTACTCGGAAACCGCCTGGGCAATGCTTATACCGTCATCGGTACCGGTGCCGCGACCGACTTCGTCCATAATGACGAGACTTTGCGCTGTCGCAAAGCGCAGGATATTCGCCGTCTCGTTCATCTCGACGAGAAAGGTGCTTTCTCCGCGGGCGAGGTTATCGCTCGCGCCGACACGGCAGAAAACGCGATCCGCAATACCGATCTGTGCGCGCTCGGCCGGTACGAACGCACCGGTTTGCGCAAGCAGCACAATCAGCGCATTCTGACGCAGATAGGTACTCTTTCCGGCCATGTTGGGACCGGTGAGCAGCACGAAATTGTGACCGTGGAGATGGAGATCGTTCGGCACGAACTCTCCGTCGGGGAGATGCGCTTCTACCACCGGATGCCGTCCGCCGATCACGTCGATATTGCGCGAGTCGCTCAGCTCAGGCCGACAATACCCGCGAACGGTTGCCGTGTACGCGTTCGAAGCATGCATATCGACCGCCGCGATTGCCTCGGCCAGCGCCGAGAGGTCGGCGTGGAAACCTGCAACACGCTCGCGCAGCCCGACGAACAGCTCGCGCTCGCGCTCAATGGTACTCTCCTCCGCCTGAGCCACCTCCCGCTGCAGCTCAGAGAGCCTGCTTGATGAGAACCGTTCAGCATTCGAAGTGCTCTGTCGCCGGACAAAGTGCTCGGGAACGTCCTCGCTTCGCGATTTCGGCACTTCGAAGAAATAGCCGATTACCCTGTTGTATTTCAGCTTCAGAGACGGAATACCGCACGCCTCCCGTTCCTCCTCGACGAGCTCGTTCAGGAGGGCTTGACCGTCGTCCCGAAGCCTATGAAGGCGGGAGAGCTCCTCGTCATATTCGGGACGAATCATGTTTCCCTCGTGCTCCACGGTCGCCGGATTTTCGACCAGAGCCTCGTCGAGCTCCTCGGCCAGTCCCGAGAGAAGCTCATGCCGCTTCGCGGGCAAGAGGGCGAGCTGTTGCGGGCGCGCGCCGCGCAACTCCACCGCCGACAGGAGCGCCTCGAGCTCCTCCGCCTGCTGAAGCGACCGCCCGATCGCCTTCAGGTCTTTCGCGTGAGCGCGTCGCATTGCCACCCGGGCGGTTAACCGCTCGAGATCGGCAACTCGCTCGAGACAGCGCCTGAGGTCTGAGAGCAGTGTTTGATGGTGGTACAGCGCTTCGACCGCATCCAGTCGCTCGTCGATAGCCGCGGTGTCGGTCAGCGGGGCAAGCAGACCTCGCGCGAACGTGCGCGACCCCATGGCCGTACACGTTTCATCAATAGTTTCACGTACCGAGTAGCCACCTCGGGGTCCGCCCCGAACGAGCTCGAGATTGACCTGGGTCGACTCATCGAGCACGACATATCGTGCGTCATTACGCCGTTCGATTCGAGTGATATGGGCAAGCGCTCCCCCCGTGTTCTCCTCGAGGTACTGTATCAACACGCCGGCCGGCGCAAGCTCGCGATCGTCCGAATCGAGACCGAACCCTTTGAGATTCACCACACCGAAAAGCCGGCAGAGGCGTTCGTAGCCGGCCTCGACGTCGAAGTTCCAGTCCGGAATTCGATCGACGACCACGTCCGTCTGCGAGCGGATTACCCCACCTCGATCGGACTCTTCGTCGGCGAGCGTCTGTTGAACCAGCAGCTCTCTCGGTGAGATTCGGTACAGTTCGGCTCGCAGTGTTGCAGCATCATCGGCGTTCAACCGACCGACGACCAGCTCTCCGGTGGATACATCACTGTAGCAGAGCACCATCACACGACCGAACGCACAGAGCGATGCGATGTAGTTGTTGTGCCTGCGGTCGAGGTAGTCTTCTTCGGTTACCGTCCCCGGGGTTATGACTTCGATGACCTCGCGGTCGGCCAGTCCGCGTCCGGTTACGTTGGTCTGTTCACAGATCGCCACCTTCCGTCCGGCAGCAAGCAAGCGCGCGATATAACCGCGTGCGGCATGATACGGAATGCCGCACATCGGAATGCCCTGCCGCTGGGTAAGGGTGAGCCCGAGCAAACGCGACGCGTCCTCTGCATCCGAACGGAACATCTCATAGAAGTCCCCGAGTCGGAAGAAGAGGATCGCGTTATGATATCGCTCCTTAAGCCGGGCGTATTGCCGCATCATGGGCGTTTGCTCGGCCATACGGCGCTACCCCCCCAATGATGCCGACGCCCGCCAGGAGCTTGTCGGACTTCACTTCGGAATTGAGTATTGGGCGCATATCCTTGCACGAACATGGATTGTGAAGGGTGGAAGTATGCAACAGGTCGTGCCAATATTCAATTCTGCCCAAATGTCCGACAAGCTCCTAGAGCGTCTGTTCGAGTCGGGCGATCACTTCGTCGGTGACATCGACCTGCGAGGCGTACCAGAGAAGTCCGTCGGCCTCCGAATCAACGATAACGGTATAACCTTCAGACTGGGCAACGAACGACATCGCGCTGTTCACTTGATTGAAGAAAGAGCCGCCTCCCTCGAGCAGCTCGTTCCGCTGCCGTTCGAGCTGCGCGCGGCGAATACGGGTGAACTCATTGAGAAAAGCCCGGCGCTCGTCGATCTGCTCCTCGAGCTCCAGCGCCTCGAGCTCATCGTCCTGCTCCAGGGCCTGCAGTCGCTCGCTCTCGAGCTGTGCGATCTCATCCTCGATTTGCCGTCGGTCTGCGTCGAAATCCCGCACGTTCTGCTGCCATTCGCGGACGTCCTCGCTCTGGGTGAAGAACTCGCTCAGGATTCGCTCCATGTCGACCACGCCGACGGTCGTCAACTGCTCGGCCATGAGGCCGGAAGCGGAGAAAGTGAGGATCAGCGCTGTCATGAGCAGCATTGGTTTTAGATCGAAAATGCGCATCTGGATACCTCCGTATCAGAAGAACTCGGTTCCGAGTGAGAAGATGAAGTCGAGCCCTGAGGTCGGCTCCTCCTCACGTCGGAAGAGATTCCCCGGTTGCCACGCTACCGAGCCGTCCTCATCGATTCGGAAACGCTTGCCGAGGTATAGACGGATCGGAAACTGCGGCACGGTGAATCGAAACCCCGCACCGAGCGTGAACCGGAAATCCTGCCTCGTCGTTTCGAGGATATCGCCACGTTCGCCATAGAGCGCCACCGCATCGACGAAGGTATCGAACCAGACGATATCTTCGGCGATCGGCTGGCGCAACTCGAGCCAGTTGTTCCATCGCGCCTGACCGGAAGCTCCCGGCCATCCACGGGCCGTGGTCGCCCCGTCGATCCGGACGGCGTCCGGTCCCGGGTCGAAAAGCGGTCCGTCGTCCCACCGGTAAAACGTCGGCCATTGCACTGCAAGCGAGGTATGGGCGGCCAGTACCCCTTTCCAGTTCCAGTTATCGAACAGCGGGTAGTCCCAAAGCGTAAAGAAGTGTTCGAGACGTGTATCGGTCCGAACATAGTGTCGGGTGCCGCCCAACGGACCACCGACGAATCTCACTTCCTGTCGGGCGATTCCACCCTCGGACGGACTGACAAAAAGATCGCGGCTGTCGACCTGCGCATTGAAACCGAGCTGGTTGATGAAGCGCCAGTTCCGCAGATTTGCTCGCAGAGTCGGATCGAAGGGGCGATACAGCTCATCGTCATACTGTATGTAGCTGACCCGCGTACGCCCGCTCGTTCCCAGGGTCAACTGTCCGATCGGCGTACGCCAGCGGCGGCTCGTGTTCAGGCCGAGACCCACGTCCCATTCGGTATATGACATCAGGTAATCGGACGGAATTCCTCGCCGCCCGCCGGCGTACCGGTAGTCGGTGACGAGGTCGTACTCGTCGATCTCATCATCGCTCGGTGTGCCGGGAAACGGATCGCCGGCGGAGTACGATCGGCCGTCGGGGCCATCCTCGACATCGTCGTTGAAGACGTACTCGCCGGTAAACGGATCGGGTACGCCGACGCCGACCGGTTCGAGTGCGTCTTGCGGTTCATTTCGACGCAGCGTTCGCTCGACGCTTATATCGCCGCCTACCGTCCACGGAATGTCACGAAACCAGCGTTCCTGGAAACGCAATGAGAGTCGCTGGCTGGTCGGCGAGGCGTTCAGCTCGAGCCCGACCGTCTGCCCCTGCCCCCGGAAGTTCCGGTCCTGCCAGCCGATCTGTCCGCTCACCGGGAATGCATCCTCTCCGCCGCCACCAAAGCTCACTCCAAGGTTCAGATCCGTCGTCGGAGCTTCCTCCACATTCAGTACCAGGTCGAGAAGGCCGGGCGCACTCCCTTCCGGTATTTCGTGCTGAACGTCGGTGAAGAACTGGGTGTTCGCCAGATTTCGCAAGCCGTCGCGAAGGCGTGTGAGGCTGAACACGTCGCCTTCCTCGAGCGGAACCTCGCGAAGAACGACGTTTTCGCCCGTCTTCTCGTTGCCCCGCACGACAATGTTCTCGATGTGGGCACGCCCTCGTTCCACTATCTGCACCGTATAGGTGATTGTGTTCTCGGTTTCGTCGCGGTCTTCCCGGAGATCTATCTCGTTGAAGAGGTAGCCTCCTTCCCGATATACGTCGAGAATCGCATCGAAATCCTGCTCGAGCCGCACCGCATTGAGAACGGACCCTTCGCTGAGGCGTGTCGACCGGGTCAGTTGCTCGTCGGTGAATATCTCATTGCCTTCGAAGCGAAACCCGCCGAACGTCCATTGCTCTCCTTCCTCGATGAAGTAGGTCAGCCGCATTCGTCGGCGATCTTCGCTGTCCTCCACGATCTCCTGATCGATCTCGACAACCTCGGCATCGACGTATCCGCGCTCGGCGTAGTAGCGCCGAATCTCCTGCCGATCGCGTTCGAGATTACCCTCACGAAATACGCCCGAACTGAAAATGCTCTGCTCGCGCGACTCGATGGCTCGCCGGAGCGCACCGGCTGATGCGAATGCGTTTCCGGAGAAACGAATCTCGTCGATTGTCGTGCGTGCGCCTTCGTTTATCCGAAACACGACACTCTGCCTGTTTTCGGCATCGGGGTCGG